>JACNFS010000221.1 GCA_014384515.1 Dehalococcoidia bacterium
TATGGTCGAGCCTGGAGCGATTAAGGCTGTAGCTGATAGACAGGAAGTTCTAACCTACACTGATGATACGCATATGATGATAGGCATAGCCGAGTCATTGGCTGAAAACCAGGGTTTCGACGGTGAGCATATGGCACATACCTTCATGAAGAATTACGAGCGTGAACCGTGGCGTGGCTATGGACCGGGACCGCCGCGCATCTTCCGTTTGATAAGAGCTGGTCAGGCTTGGGATAAGGCGGCTGAAAGGTTGTACCACGGTGGCTCTTATGGCAATGGCTCGGCAATGAGGATTGCGCCTGTAGGTGTTTTGTATCACGATGATTTGGCTCGACTGAGAGAGGCGGCTTACAAGTCCAGCCAGATTACCCACAGTCATGAACTGGGTAAAGAGGGGGCAGCCTTGCAGGCATGCGCTGTTGCTCTGGCTGTGAACCTGGAGCTATCGGCGGTTTTTGACCGGCGAGAGTTTTTGGCTAAGCTAGATGAGTTCATCCACCACCAGGCGTACAAGGAAAAGCTGGCGAAGATAGGGGTGCTCTTGGATGAAACAGATAGAGCTAAAGTGGTTGTTGAGCTGGGGAACGGCATCGAGGCTTTCAATTCGGTGCCCGCAGCCATATATTCATTTCTCTCTCATTCCTATTCCTATGAAGAGGCAATTCTCTTTGCTGTCAGCCTTGGCGGAGACACTGATACCATAGCTGCGATGACCGGGGCTATTTCGGGTGCTTACCTGGGAGTTGGCTCTATTCCTGATATGTGGCGGGCCAAGCTTGAGAACAGGCTGTATATAGAAGAATTGGCGGAGAAGCTGCATGGGGTTGCGATTCGGAGGCGCGGAGGAGACCGGCTCTAAATATGTAGTTCGATTATATCACCGTCTTGGAGGATGTGGTCTTGACCGACTCTCTGCCCGTCGAATTTTCCCGAGCCCCAGACCACGGCGTACTTCAGCTTGCTTCGGAACTCTTTGTGAACGGATTCGGCGGCATTTTTCACTGTGCCACCTCTATTTAGGACTACCGGGTCGGTGAGGTCAGGTTTTGTTCCTGGATTCTTGGTGTGCACGCGGATAATATCCAGAGCTTCAAAAACACCCCTCTTGAGATCTTCCAGACCGTTACCTTCTGTGGCGGAAATCGACATGACAGGGAACCGGGCGCTGTATTGCGACTTCAGCCGGCTCTGGCCAATACTTGAATTCTCCAGATCATTCTTATTCCCGATGATTAGCATTTTCCTTTGACGCCTGCCGAGGGTTGTATCTTGGGCATCATTTGTGGCAGGCACTATGCCCATGTTTTCCAGCTCTTGAAAGGTAGCCTCCACCTGTTCTACCGGCTGGTTGCTCAAGTCCACAATGATTGCTATGAGGTCGGCGTTTCTGGCGATGTTGTTCACCCATGTGCGGGCATCCCGGCCGGCTACCGGCGGAGTGTCTACCAACTGAATCTGAATATTCTCAAATCTCATCATACCGATGGTAGGCGCTCTGGTGGTAAAGGGATATTCAGCTATATCTGGAGATGCTTCGGTAACTGCTGCCAGCAGTTGTGACTTGCCCACATTAGGCAGCCCGACCAGAGCTACCTGCCCGGCGCCTTCTTTTCTGATGTGGAAACTGATTCTGCTGGTAGCATATTTCTTTTCAGCTTCTTCGGATATCTTGGCGATTTTTCTTCTCAAGTCAGCATGGAGCTTGTCGGTGCCCTTGTGCTTGGGCATAATGGCAAGCATGGCTTCCAGAGCCTCGATCTTTGCCTCCGGGCTCTTGGCCATTCTGAACTGCTTCTCGGCGTCGAAATACTGCGGCGGCAGGTTCGCTGGCATGGCTTTGTCCTCTTGATAATTTTAGCATAATCTCCTGCTATATGGTGACATGAAATGCTTGCCAGGGGCGTCTGCTCATGCTGGATTGGTCAGGGACGTAATGCTATACTCATGGACGGCAAGGGTTTCATGCCATCGGTGAATATGCTTTAAGGAGGAGACCATGATAGACCAGAAGAAGGTGGATAACATCAGGGCTTACGGTACTTGCCAGGGTTCGGGGGAGGAAAGACACAGGATTCTGGTAGAGGATATCGGGTTTAGGGTAGGCGAGAAGGCGGAGTATGTCATTACCACGGGGTGCTTCCAGCCGGCAGGTATGCCCCATGTCCTTCGGGCTTTCAAGGAGCTGCTGGACCATCTCCAGGTAGACCACACCCTGCTTTCGAAAGAGTACTGCTGCGGCTGGATGCCTCTGGGGCAGCCGGCGGTGATGGCCAAGGATGAAGAGGCAATTGCCAGGGCCAAGGAGCTGTCAGGTGAGTTCATCTTAGAGAACTTCAAGCAGGCCGAGGCGCTAGGAGCCAAGGCCATTGTCTTATTCTGCGCAGCTTGCGAGCCCAACTATGCCAATTACCTTGGGGCTACTAATCTCGAGATCATCTCCCAGAGTGAGCTCCTTGACCGCTTTTTCAAGGGTGGTAAGCTTGATTCAGAGGTGGACTATTACGCTGGATGTTACCGCTTTCGGCGGCGCATCACCACCGAGCCGTTGGACCTTGAGCCAGCGGTACGGGTGCTTAACAAGATAGAGGGGCTCAGGGTGAACCATCTGGACAGCAAGCTGTGCTGCTACATACCGCCGCATCTGGAACAGCTCATGGGTAGCCTGACGACTAAGACGTTGGTTAACATCTGTTCAGGTTGCTACGCTAATCTGAGAGGCAAGCTGCAGGAGAGCGGTGATTGTCAGGTGAAGATGCTACCCGAGGTGGTATTGGAGGCAGTCCAGGGTAAGTAGCCCTTCTTTCTAGTAGAATACCGAGCGCGGAAACGCGGTCTGCTTTTGCTGCGAAGTATAGTGAGAGCCTACACATGAAGTGGATTCGCTTGATTCCTTTGCTTCTGACTGGCTTGGCTCTCTCAAGTTGCGCCCAACCGACAGATACACCTTCTCCCGAGCAACCGTCCGGAGAATCAGAGGTTGAGCATAGATTTGTGGAAGCTGCCGGTATTAAGTGGCACTACGTGGAAGCCGGGGCTGGTGAACCCGTGGTGTTTCTCCACGGCCTGCCGGAAAGCTGGTTTTCCTGGCATTACCAGATTGAAGACGTGAGCGAGGAATATCGCGTGATCGCTGTTGACCTTAAAGGGTATGGACAGTCTGACAAACGGGATGGAGACTATACCTCTCAGGGGGTGGCAAACGAACTCATTGCCCTCTTTGACATTATCGGGCTGGAAAAGTTCTCGCTGGTTACCCATGATTGGGGCACGGTAATCGGCGACCACATCGCCAGCACCATCCCCGACCGAATTGTTAAGTATGTTCGCATGCAGGCACCAGTGCTGAAGATTGACCCTACCAAGCACCCCCAGTTTGAGCTGTTCCGAAACCAAGATTTGGCGACGAGCATAATGTCTCAAGCGAGAATCTTCATTACGCAAGTCTATGAAAGTCGGACGGTTCAGAAAATCAGCCCTGACGACATGGAAGGTATCATCTCTGAGTTCAGCCGTCCCGGGGTTGCAGAAGCTGTCCCGCGATACTTCCGCGACTTTGTCCTTGAGAGCGAAGAGGTCAGGCTGGAGCGTTTTGTAAAGATGACTTTCCCGGTGCTGGCGCTCCAGGGCGAGAAAGACCCTGCTCAACCACTGTGGTACTTTGAAGGCATTGAGTCAGTGTTTCCGGATGTAAAGCTTCAAATCGTCGAGGACGCAGGTCACTTCACAGAGTTGGAGAAGCCGGAGGAAGTCAGTGAAGCCATCCTGGATTTCTTGCGCAACTAGGGGCACCAACTGATTCCATTCGTAGCAAGGGGTTTGCAGTCCTTCCTGTTCAAACCATGCTCTCAAGAAACTCGCTGCTTTTCCCCCTGGGTTGAGGCTTGTATGACTGAGTCTTCCTTTTGGGGTACTAGATGAGTTCTCTGTTTGTCGGTTCTTTTGCTATAATGAAGCCGTGGGTTGCTAAATGATACTGCAAAGGGAGGAAGTGACTTATGTTGCGTCAATTTAAGGTTATAATAGAAAAGACGTCTGATGGCTATGTGGCATATCCTTTGGGCCTAAAGGGTATTGTGGTAGGGCAAGGGGATACCTATGAGGAAGCTCTGTCCGACATAAAATCAGCGATCCGGTTTCATGTTGAGACTTTCGGTGAAGAAGTCCTTGAATTAGAGCCACCTGTTCTTGAAGCCTTCGTTGCTGAAATGGGAGTGAATGTTTGACGGGCAAGTTCCCGGTTGATGCTCCCAGGCGTCGAGTGGTAAGGGCTTTTGAGATTTTGGGTTTCAGGCTAGTCAAAGAGAAGGAGCATATTTCCATGTTGCGTGAAAACCCTGATGGAAGTAAAACGCCGTTGACAATGCCTAACCACCCGAGGATAAAGAGTTCAACATTGAGGATAATGTGTACCAAGGCGGACATATCAAGAGATGATTTCTTGAAAGCTTATGATCAGACATAGCAGTTTTGAGGTGTGGTCAATCTCAACCTTTGTAACCACAGCTAAGGCTTCATTTTATGGCTAGGATTGTCTCCCGACCAAAAGTGGTTTGAAGTTACAATAAGCATATTTTCTCAAGCATTTCTACTCTTCACGTGGGGAGTAGATTATTTCTTGGGCTTCGATTCCTTCAGGTAGACCCAGATTCATCAACCACCCGATATTTCATGTATACTCTAAGTTAGCAGCGCTTTGAAATTTCTGTGCTGGTACGAAGTGCAGCCTATGCAATGTGAGGAGTAGTTATGAAAGCTTCGAAAGATTGCTACGAGTGTCTGGAAAGGCTGGCTTATCAGGCTGCGGGGCTGGCCACAAATGACGCCCAGGTTAGGGCCAGGGCCATAGAAGAGAGCCTGAAGGTGCTCAAGGACGAGTTTTCGTCTGATAGGGTATCGATTGTTATTGCAACCAGAATCCATGACGTGATAAAGGAGATAACTGAAAACCCTGACCCATATCGGGAGATGAAGGATAAGGAGATTGCA
>JACNFS010000166.1 GCA_014384515.1 Dehalococcoidia bacterium
TTGCTGCTCGCTTGGTTAATGCTTGTCTAACCGACGGCCTGGTTAGCAGTCTTTTTACGACAGTAGGTACGAAGTGACGCACAAGGTAATATAGAACCAGCGACAGAGCAATGATTAGCAAGATGCGAACGCCGTGTTGGGAAAGCCAGCCTACTATTGGTGCCCAGTCCATAATTGCGCTCCTTTTTGTTGGATTGTAACAGAATTAAGGCAGAGTTTGCCAGCAAGTTCAATTGAGTTTGTTCAGACAGATCGGCGACCCATGTTATAGGTCACCGCGGAATCACCTTGTAGACCCTGGATGTGAAGTGGGTAACTACTGTGGAAAAGAGAAAAGTTGTCTCATTCTAAGACACAGTTTGGGGACCGTGGCGAGCGGCTTGCTAGGCTGAATTTGGGTTTTCCGGGTAATCTAGCGGAAAGCCAGATTGTTCAGCCCGGCGAGGTGGAATTCTTGACATAAGGTGATCGGGTTGACGACAAACGTGCGAGGAGTTAACATACGGGGACATGAAGGCGTCTCCAGCGTTGCAAAGACCAAGAGACCGTTCGCTTCCCAAGGTAGGGAGTTAGCCTGATGAAGGTGCTCATCGTTCATTTTCGTTCTGCTCCTAGCCGTGGTTTGAAAGAGCCGCGCCAGAGTACACGGGCAGATGAAATTGACTCGGCTGGCACCGATGGTGTTTCACTGGAGATGATGAAACGCAGGACTGTCCTTGAAGCCATGGGCCATGAGGTAGCGATTTGCTCTGCCTACAATTGGGCCGACTTTCCAATACCTGCTCTGGAATTCGACTCTGAAGAAGTGATGCAGATGATGCGGAATCTATTTGGTCCCGGGCTGGCGGACTTTGCCAGTGAGGCTGAACTGAAAAGAGCATTTGATGTCTCCTTGTCAGAACTGAAGCAGGAATTGGGCAAGATGGTTACGGATTTCACGCCGGGCATACTATTTGTCCACAATGTACTGTCTCTTCCTGTGCACCCAGTCGCCACGGTGGCTCTAACCGACCTGCTCAGAGAGACCCAGCTACCTTGTTCTGCGATCCATCATGACATTCTGAGTGAAGGTGCCTACAAATTCACGCCGACATGCAATTTTGCCAAATCGATTCTTGACGAGTACTTCCCGCCAACAATGCCCAACCTTAGCCACTGGACGATCAACTCGCGCAACCAGAGGGCTCTCAAGAAGAAAGGCGTCGAAGCCAAAGTGATCCACGATACCATGGATTTTGACCAAAAACTTGACATGGCAGAGCGAGGTAGAATTCGAACCTCTCTTCGTGGCAAGCATGGTATCAAGCCAAATGACATTGTACTCTTTGTTGGAGCCCGTATTGTCCCGAACAAGCAGACAGAACTAGCTGCGCACTTGACTGCAATTCTGCAGAGTCTCCGCCAACAAATGGTCGGTAGGAAGCTCTACCATGGTAAGGTATTCTCTGAAGATAGCCGCGTCATGCTTGTCCTGGCGGGGCGACCCGAGCGTGCTTTTGCTGATTACCGAGAAAGGCTCTTTGAGCTTTTCGATGCTATGGGGATCGTTTGGATGTACGTGGGGAATGAGGTTCGCCCCATACGCTCGGAGGAAGAAGGATTCTATGCCCTATATCCAGACATGCATACCATGGCTGACTTTGTGCTATACCCGACTGGGTGGGAAGGGTTTGGTAACCAGCTTCTCGAAGCCTTCGCCTCCGGCTTACCTGTAGTAGTATTCGAGTATCCGGTTTTCAAGGAGGATATCGCTCCAAAAGGTGTTCAGGTGGTATCCCTTGGAGACACCATTCTTGAGGAGAGAGATTCGGCAGGCCTTGTCCAACTTCCCGCTGAAGTCCTCGCCCGGGCTGCGCATGAAATGATAGCCATCCTTACCGCTCCTAAGACGTATCGAAGGATCACTGCCCACAATATTATGGTGGGTAAGAAGTATTTTGGCTTTGACGTGCTTCGAACTCACCTACGCGAGGCAATAGACTGGGCACGCTCAGTTAGCGCTCGTAGCCAGGCTAATACCAAGAAACGTTAGGTTACTCACATGAGACTGGGTGTAAGTGCTCCCATTGTTGAACCACACCCGACAGGTGTCGGTGTCTACTCAATCAACTTGGTCAATGAGTTGGCCAAGTTGTGTGATGACTTGCTAGTGTACACTTCGTATCCGGCCGCATTCGAAATTGCCTCGTCAAAGGTGCGGAGGGTGAGCCCGCTCACTAGACCAGAACGCGGGCTCGCTGGCTTTTTGAGCCGCATGATATGGATGCAGAGTTCACTGCCAGTGAGAGCTGTTCTTGACCGTGTCTCCGTCGTGCTTTCCACAGGCTCCGAGGGCACGCTATTGCCACTGGTGCCTCAGGTTGTGACTGTGCATGACATAATTCCTCTTCTATTTCCAAGCCTTCATCCACACGCGAGCGAACTCATCTTCTTTCGTTACTTCCTCCCGTGGGCATTGCAGCGCTCGAGCGCGGTCATTGCTGTTTCACAGAGCACTAAGAAGGACATCATCAAGTTCTATCGGCTGCCAGCGGACAAGATTCATGTCATATACGAAGGCTATGACACGGAGCTTTTCCGTCCCTACCAAGATACGCAAGCTGTAACCGGGGTATATGGTCTTAAACATTACATTCACTATGGCGGCAACGTCCTGCCTCACAAGAACGTTGCCAGGCTCATCAAAGCTTTCAGACTCATTGCCTCAAAGGTACCACACCAGCTAGTCTTGCAAGGAAGGCGTGATTCCATGCATGCGGCAGAGCTTGAGACTCTGGTCAGGGGGCTGGACCTCGATGGCAGGGTGATGTTTCTCGGCTACGTACCCTCGGATCATCTCCCCTATTTGTACAGCGGAGCCACTGTCTTTGTCACTGTGTCGCTTAGTGAGGGCTTCGGGCTACCGCCACTCGAAGCAATGGCGTGTGGGACTCCGGTGGTAGCTTCCAGGATGTCTGCGTTACCAGAAGTTGTTGGTGACGCTGGAATTCTAGTGGATCCAAATGACACTGAGCAGATTGCTGAAGCCTTGTTACGGGTGATTGAACATCCTGCGTTGCGTACCGAGCTTTCGCAAAAGGCGGTGAAACGGGCTGCTCTATTTAGTTGGAGCGCGACGGCAAGGCAGACGCTTGAGGTGCTTCAGTCTGTGGCCAAGGGCAAATAGCTAAGGCCTAAGCAAAGTTGATCATTTCATTGGCTTATTCAATTTGATAGGTCACGATGGAGTCAGCTAAGGGTCATAGCGTCAGTCTGGAACGCACATTAAGTCGACAAATATATGGCGCTGGGCTAAAATGAGAAACGAAGCTGGTGGGGGTGCTGGTGAGACAAACCAGGTAACAGCTATGATCTTGGTTGGTGGGTCTATTGACTTGATGTGCCTGGTTTCTGAAAGGATAGCGCGCCCTTTGTTGGAGGAGTTGGCGTCGGCAGTCCTGGTAGTTAAGCTACAACTGACTGAGACATAGCCGCCCCTTTTTCTGGAGGCTACGAAAGGAGGTGTGACTTGGATAAGAGAAAAATCAGTACCCTAGGTCTGGTAATGGTGGCATTGCTATTGGCGTTGACGCCAATACTTGGTTGTACAGCTCTAGCCCCACTTGTGGGTAAGCCGGAGAAAGTCGTCATTCATCACTTTGGCGACCTCAGTGGACCCTATGCCCCGATTACGATGCCTATAGTCAATGGTTTCAAGGATTTTGCCGAGTGGTTCAACACAGAAGCCGGAGGTATTGACGGGGTGCCTATAGCTGGCGAATTTCGAGACACCGGCGGCGACTCAGAAGTCGCCTTGGAGGCCTATGAGGCTTTTAAGGCATCGAAAGCATATCCTATAATCAACATTGTGTACGGCCCGGCCGAATGCGAGACACTAAGCAAGCTGTATGTCAAAGACAGAATACTCTGTTTCACTAACTCCCCGACAGATGAATGCATTTATCCACCAGGGTACACATTGTCTGCTATACCATCATACGCTGATTCTATCGGTGCCTTTATCGACTGGGTGGTAGGGGACTGGGCTAAGAAGACCGGGGAGGAGGTAAAGCTAGCTATCCTTACCTGGGACACCGACTTTGGCATGGCGATAATGACCTATGAGGTGCGAGAATATGCGGCGAAGAAAGGTGTTGAGATTGTATACGAGGACGTTTTTGAGCTTCAGGATATGAATGTGTCTACACAAATGGCGGCGATAAAGACTGCAGGGGCTAACTGGGTTTATGATAATACGCTGGCTCATGGCCCGGGGGTAATTCACAAGAGTGCTGCAGCTCTGGGTATGCTAAATCAGGATATTTATGATAATACGCCGGGCATGATTCACCGTGCCACCGGTCCGTGGGGGATGGATGAGTCGGTAGTCGCGCTGGCAGGCGAGCTTGTTGAGGGGATGGTTGGTCCTCGCAGCTTTCCTTCATGGTCGATGCCTGAAGTTGAAGGCGTTGCCGCAGCGATTACCGCCTTCCATACACATAATAGGAAACCGGAAGAGAGGGTCATGGGCTACCTGGCTGCCTGGCCTGAGCTATATACCATTTGCTATTGTATGAGCGAGGCTGTTGAAGAGGTAGGCTGGGATCAACTTAGTGGCACGACGTTAAGAGACCAATTCCTTAAATTGAAGGGCTTTAGCCCTCAAGAAATGACCAAATATACCTTTACCGCCGATAAGCCGGAGCCAATCCAGACCCGCATCTTCGAGGTGTACAGTGGCAGGTTGCTGCCTATTACCGATTGGGTTACCTGCCCTGACCTGAGACCAGCCTCGTTTAGGTAGAAGTAGGAACTTAGTAGACCCCCGCCCGCGGGGCTTGCCAAGCTAAGGTCGCGATTCAAGGTGCCAGAGATTATGGCAGCAATTTGGAGGCCACTGTGGGTCGACAAATATACGGCGCTGGGCTAAAATGAGAAACGAAGCTGGTGGGGAGGTGATGACATGAGACGGGTAATAGCTATGATTCTGGCCGG
>JACNFS010000167.1 GCA_014384515.1 Dehalococcoidia bacterium
ATGAAGTTCGAGGAAAGAGACAGAGAAGAGAAATCACGGCTGAAACGAGTAAAAGTGTTGCTTGAGCAAAGGTAGACAGATGACTAATCCACTACCCTACGAAAGGATCCTTCAGGAATGTCTAGTCGGCGAACTCAGGGTATTAAATGCCCATTTACCATGCCAACAGAAACCACTATCCGATCTGCTGCACGAGGAATACCCTCATGTGCAATGTAATGATGGCAGTGCTCACCTCTTTAAGAAGAAAGAGTTAGCATATCTAGCAAGTTTGATACATGCCGATGAGCATGAGGCGCTACTACTACCTATGCTCATAGAGATAAACCCTGGTCAAGATGAAATGACAATTATATGCCGAGGGAAGGTGGAGGAAAAGGTCATTTCAAGAATTCTTGATATGCCCATCACGCCGAGGCAAAACAGGGTAATGATATACAAGCGACAGATGGCTCTAGTGAGAAAAACACTCAAAACAACGACACAGTATCTGTTCTCACCCAAAATCCTCGTGCAGGATACCAAAGAGGTGCACTCGCCCAAGTAGTGCATTGGCACGACTCAGAGATAGATGAGGTTCCAGTTGCCTTAAATCCAAGCAACAGTGATTTGAGCCGAGAGCAAGCCTAATGCCGCTTCGTCGGTTCTGATCCAAACAAGTTAGTAGCCAAGTGGCAGGTCTCCGCTAGGGCAATTTTGCTGGAGCAATCCAAGAGTTTTCTGGTTATCACGCTTCTCGGGGTATTTGCTCTATCAGCCATCCTAGGCTGGGTGGCCGACGCCGTTCTTTGGACGGAGACGTTGTCTATTTTGTTTCTGGGTGTGATGGTTTTCGCAGGCTCTGCTACCGCTGCAGTTTCAGCAATCCCTGCATCAGCCCGCGTGGTCCCAAAACTAGGTCAGGAAGCAAATGCCAACAACTCGCTACTAGTGCACGCTATGGGACCAAATATAACCGGCGTTATCGGCATCGTAGTAGCTACCTGTGTATTCTTGGGCATGTTAGAATAGGCATTGCTTACTGCTTTTGTCTCAGCGGAATCAGTCCCGTATAATGTCAATTTACTGACACTAGACCATGCCTCCAACTGGAGAATAACTAAAGGAGAGAAGTGCTTTTAATCTGGGCGAAATTCATTGTCTGTCTACTGGTCGTTTTGTTTGCAGGAACAAGGCTATCCAAGTATGGAGATATTATCGCTGAGAAGACGGGGCTAGGTGGGGTATGGATTGGCCTATTACTCATGGCTACTGCTACCTCCTTGCCCGAACTGTTCACCGGAATAAGTGCCGTAGCTTTAGTAGGAGCTCCCAATCTGGCTTTAGGCGATGCCTTCGGGAGCAACCTATTTAACCTGATGATTATCGCTTTGTTGGATATCCTGCACCGCGAGGGACCTCTATTGACAAGAGTAAGCAGTGGGCAGGTGTTGGTAGGGGGTCTGGTGATGCTGCTCATCGCCTTTGCCACGATCAGCATCTTTCTCAGCCTTAATATCCCAGGGCTACACCTGGGCTGGGTGAGCATGTTCACTCCGCTCCTTGTCCTTCTCTACTTACTCAGCTTGAGGAAGACCTTTCTTCATGAACAAAGTCAACAAGGTCAACTTGTCGGGCAGAGGGACATACCACATTATTATAAAGAAATATCTTTGCGGAGGGCGTATACATACTATGCCATAGCAACTGTGTTTGTCATAGTTGGGGCTGTATGGTTGGCATTCGTAGGGAACGAGATTACCGAGGTCACGGGCTGGGGTGCTACTTTTGTAGGCAGCCTTTTCTTGGCTACGGTTACCTCAGCGCCCGAGGTGGTGGTTTCCGTCGCCGCTCTCCGTCTGGGTGCCCGCGATATGGCGGTTGCCAACATGCTGGGCAGCAATATGTTTAATATGGGCATCGTTCTCGCCGGGGATGACCTCTTTTACAGGGCAGGTCCGCTTTTTGCAGAGGCATCAATAAGCCATGTGTTCACCGGTCTAATAGCTATCCTAATGACATGTGTCATCATCGTGGGACTTACCTCTCCTTCTCGCAGAAAAATGCTTCCCGGATTGAGTTGGTATACCATTGCCCTAATAGTACTATTTATCTTGGGGTTCTGCATTCTATTCATTATGGGCTAAGATAGAAACAGGGGTAATCTATGATACTTGGTGAGCACAACTGGCATACCTTGGAAGTTGCAGAAGCAATTCAAACCTTGAGAGCAGACTTCAGTGGCTTGAGCCAGGAGGAAGCCCAACACCGCCTGGCTGAATTTGGTCCCAACGAGTTAGTAAAAGGGGAGAGAATTTCAGCCTGGGCGGTTTTCTTTGGGCAGTTCAAAAGCTTTCTAATTATTGCCCTTCTTGTGGCGGTTGCTTTATCAGCTGTCTTGGGTGAAGTAGTTGATGCCGTTCTTATCGCTGTCATCGTTCTTTTTGCCTGCATCTTAGGCTTTGTCCAGGAATATAGAGCCGAGCGAGCCATGGAAGCCTTGAAGAAGATGGCAGCACCCACGGCTTCAGTAATAAGGGATGGGAAAGAGGTAGAAATACCAGCGACAGAATTAGTCCCCGGTGACATAATCTTGCTTAGAACTGGAGACCGTATCCCGGCTGATGCTCGACTTATTGAGGCTATAAACCTAAGGGCGGACGAGGCATCGCTAACTGGTGAATCTCTCCCTGTAGATAAAGTAATTGAGCCTCTAGCTCAAGACATAGCTATTGGTGACAGAAAGAACATGGTTTACATGGGCACAGCGGCTACCTACGGCAGGGGGACAGCTGTGGTAACTGCCACCGGAATGACTACTGAGTTTGGCAAAATTGCCACTATGCTCCAGGAAGTCAAGGCAGAGCGGACTCCCCTCCAGATTAATCTCGATCGCATGGGAAAGTGGATTGCCATAGGTGCCTTAACCTTATGTTTTATCCTGGCGGGACTTGGTATTTTGCGGGGACATGAGATCTTGGAGATGTTCGTATGGGGGGTAGCCTTAGCAGTAGCTGCTGTTCCTGAAGCTCTACCGGCGGTAGTGGTTATCAGTTTAGCTCTCGGTGTCCGGCGGATGGCAAAACGCCATGCCTTGATGAGAAGGCTTCCGGCTGTAGAGACCTTGGGCTCCACCACGTTTATTTGCTCAGATAAGACCGGCACTTTAACTCAGGACCAGATGACGGTGCGTCAGATTTACACTAATGCCAATTTAATCGATGTTACTGGAGTAGGCTATGAGCCAAAAGGCGAATTTCTCTTAAACGGGATGAGTTATGATCCAGGAGAGGATGCTCATCTGCAAGCCCTGCTGAATACATGCAGTCTATGCAATGATACTCATCTCACTTTGGTTGAAGATATGTGGCAGATTAAAGGGGACCCGACTGAAGGGGCATTGGCAGTTGTTGCCGCCAAAGCTAACATATGGCAGCATGAATCAAATAGCCAATTCCCTCGCATAGGTGAAGTGCCTTTCTCCTCAGAGAGGAAAAGGATGACCACTATCCACCAAATACCAGAGGGTAAAGTCGCCTATTCTAAAGGAGCAGCGGAGGTAGTTCTTAACTCCTGCAGCCATATTTATAAGGACGGACGGGAAAAAGAGCTAACTGATGAAGGCAAGAGAGAGGCTCTCAAAATAGCCCAGACTATGGCCGGTGATGCTCTGCGCGTCTTGGGTATGGCTTATAAGCGCTTTCCTGAGGAGATTGAGTCAAGTGAAACTGCGGAGCAGGATATGGTCTTTGTCGGCCTAGCCGGCATGATTGACCCACCGCGGGAAGAAGTTAAGGAAGCAATAAAGCTATGTGAGCAAGCTGGCATAAAATCGGTGATGATAACTGGCGACCACAAGTTAACAGCAATGGCTATTGCCAGAGAATTAGGCTTACTCAAGGAAGGTGTTGCGCTGACTGGGGCTGAAATTGATAACCTGAGTGATGAGGAGTTTGAAGATTTAGTTGAAAAAATCGAAGTTTATGCCCGGGTTTCCCCAGCCCATAAGTTGCGTGTGGTAGAAGCACTAGCTAAGAAGGGACACATAGTCGCTATGACTGGAGACGGGGTCAATGATGCTCCAGCTTTGAAGAAAGCTGATATTGGTGTGGCTATGGGCATCACCGGCACCGATGTCACCAAGGAAGCCGCCGATATGGTGCTTACCGATGACAACTTCGCCTCTATTGTGGCTGCTATTGAGGAAGGTAGGGGTATCTTTAGTAACATTAAGAAATACCTGATGTTTTTGCTTTCGTCCAATATCGGTGAGATATTATTAATGGCAGGTGCTATCCTTTTCGGGACGCTAATCGGTCTCCCTTACGGAGCCATACCTCTGGTTGCTATTCAGATTTTGTGGGTCAACTTGGCTACCGATGGCTTACCGGCTCTCGCTCTCTCTGTTGACCCAGCTGCCCCGGGTATTATGAGAGAAAAGCCGCGCCGCCGAGGTCAAGGCGTCTTTACCAAACCGGTAGTGATACTCATGGCTATCGGTGGAATATGGTCATGCTTAGTAAACTTGGGGATATTTAAGTGGGCACTGGATACGGACAGAGGCATGCTAGAGGCGCAATGCTTGTGTTTCCTTACACTTGTCCTCATACAATTCTTCAAAGCTTATAACTTCCGTTCAGACAGGCACTCTATATTCAAGATTGGGCTGTTTAGTAATAAGTGGCTAAATCTCGCCATATGCTGGGAGATGATACTGTTGTGTATGATAGTTTACACGCCATTTTTCCAAGAGCCGTTTCGAACTTTTTCCTTAGGCGTCGTTGACTGGGTAATTGTTATCCTATTAGCTGGGACTATCTTTCCGGTCTTGGAGATAAGTAAGGGCATTATCAGGTGGCAAGATAAGAGGAGCGAAAGACTTGTTTCAGCGTGACTCTTTCAGAAACAGGTAATATCAGGTATAATTGGCCCCAGCCCCTGTAGCTCAGGGGATAGAGCGCCGGCCTCCGGAGCCGGGTGCGAGGGTTC
>JACNFS010000131.1 GCA_014384515.1 Dehalococcoidia bacterium
GATAGATGAGCCACAAAAGGCTATAGTCTTATTGTGGAAAAGCAAACAGCGCGGGGATGGCAGTTATGAACAAACTGAGTGTGGGTAAAATCAGGGGTTTGCAGCAGATTTCAACCGCTGAGGGCATCTTCACAATATGTGCCATGGACCACAGAGGGTCTCTCCGGACCATGATTGAACAATTCCAACCTCAAGAAGTTGAATATCAGGAAATGGTAGAACGCAAGCTAGAAATATGCGCTGCCCTGGCTCCCTATGCCAGCGCTGTTTTGTTAGACCCCAATTATGGTGCTGCTCAGTGTGTTGCTGGGGGAGTCCTTCCTGGACAAACTGGGCTACTGGTTAGCATCGAAGCTACTGGCTACCAAAGTGACCCTCAGGGGCGAGTAACCACTTTGCTCAGTGGCTGGAGTGTGGAGAAAATCAAACGCATGGGTGGCTCAGCAGTCAAAATCCTGGTCTACTACCGTCCCGATTTGGCTGAGCTTGCTCAGAAACAATTGAAAACAGTCCGGTTGGTGGCAGACGAATGCGTGAAGCATGACCTTCCTTTCCTTGTTGAGCCCGTAACTTATGCTGCAAAAGGGGAAAACGTTGAATCGCCACAATTTGCCACTCAGAAACCAAGCTTGGTAATTGAAACTGCGCGCCAGATTACCTCACTGCCAATTGACGTCCTTAAGGCAGAGTTTCCGGCTGACCTGAAATATGAGACAGACGAGAAAAGACTTGTTGAGCTTTGCCAGCAACTGGACGAGGCTTCTCAGGTGCCATGGGTTATCTTAAGCGCCGGGGTAGACTATGAAGCGTTCCGTAAGCAAGTGGAAATTGCCTGCCAGGCAGGTGCCTCTGGATTCCTCGGCGGTCGAGCTATCTGGCAAGAAGCGATACAACCCGGCGACAAGAAAGAACGAGCTAAGTTCCTGTCGACCACTGTAGCCGACAGGTTCAAAGAACTGTCAGAGATAGCCACCAAATACGGTGTTCCCTGGTATCGCAAACTCGGCATCGAGGCCCATGAGATAGCAGCCATCCCAGAGAGCTGGTACGAGAGTTACTGAGGCCATAGAATGCCTTTCGATATTCTTCAGAGCAGCCAATCGCGAAGGACAAAAATAGTCTGCACTATCGGGCCAAGCACCAGCTCAGCCTCAGCCATAAAAGAGCTGCTCGAAGCCGGCATGGACGTGGCTCGAATCAACTTCTCCCACGGTACTCATAAGGAGCACGCCAGACAAATAAGGACTCTTCGCAAAGTGGCCAAACAAGTTGGCTCACCACTGGCCATAATGCAAGACCTGCCCGGACCGAAAGATAGAACCGGCAAGCTTAAGAAAGGCGTGGTTGAACTCAAGGAAAATGCTGACTTTGTCCTTACCACCAGGGAAGTGCTGGGAGATGAGCACGAAGTCTCTGTAGGTTTGCCTGATCTGCCAAAGAGTGTCAAGCTTGGTGACGCCATATTCCTTGATGATGGCGCAATAAAGCTAACAGTAGTAGCCATTAGCGATACAGATGTCAACTGCCATGTAATAGCTGGTGGCAGGCTCGGCGAGGATAAGGGCATAAATATCCCCGGAATAGCCTGGGATACCCCGACAATCACCGAAGAGGACTGGGGGCACCTTGTTTTTGGCTTGAAGCACAATGTGGACTTTGTAGCTTTGTCTTTCATTAAAGAGGCCGAGGATGTTCTTAAGGTAAGGCGCTTCCTCCAGCAAAGGAAGGCAGCTCCAGTGCTTATCGCCAAGATTGAGAGGCGCGAAGCTCTGGACAACCTTGATGAAATCCTAGAAGTAGCTGATGGCGCCATGGTCGCCCGTGGCGACCTGGGGATCGAGATTCCCATACAAAGAGTGCCCATAGCTCAAAAGAGAATCATCCGGAAATGCAACCACCTAGGGAAACCAGTTATTGTAGCTACTCAGATGCTGGATTCGATGGTAGATGCCCCCAGCCCTACCCGGGCCGAGGTGACTGATATAGCCAACGCCATCTTTGATGGCGCCGATGCTCTGATGCTGTCAGAAGAGACCGCCGTTGGCAACTACCCGAAAGAAGCTGTGTCTATGATGGCGGCAGTTACTCTGGAGACAGAGTCAGCCTTACCTTACGACGAGATTCTGGCAAACAAAGGCAAGGACCTCCAGCCTCAAACCGACGACGCCATTAGCTATGCCGCTTGCCATACTGCCCATCAACTGGGAGCAGTCGCTGTCGTGGCTTTCACCTCGTCAGGCAGCACTGCCAGACGCGTGGCCAAATACCGCCCCCCAGTACCAATCCTGGCGATTACCCCTAGCCAAGCAACACAAAGGCAATTGTCCCTTTCCTGGGGAGTGCATGCCTTTCAGGTTCCTGAGGCTTTGAAAATAGCTGATTTGTTCGCACGAGGAGCCAGAGTAGCCAAAGAAGCCGGGTTAGCTCATGAGGGTGACCTGGTAGTTATCACCGGCGGCGTGCCTATCGGCATTTCCGGCAGCACCAACCTGCTAAAGGTGGAAAAGGTCTAGATGATTGCCACAGTGACTTTGAATCCAAGCTTGGATAAGACGGTCACGGTTGAGGGACTGGTGGTAGACGAAGCTAATCGATGGACTAGCTTACGCCGAGACCCCGGTGGCAAGGGAATCAATGTTTCCCGAGTTCTTCACGAACTAGGAAACGAGACCATCGCCTATGGTTTCATCGGTGGTATTGATGGCCAGATACTGGAGCATCTCCTGGGAGAGCAGGGAGTACCATACGACTTTACTTCCATTAATGGGCAAATAAGGAGCAATTTCATCATCACCAACTTGAAAACTCGCCGCCAAACCAGAATCGATGCCCCAGGACCACACATCTCCAGGAGTGAGCTGGAAAACTTGATGGACAAGATAACGCATATCGAACCAAAACCTGATTTTCTGGTCTTGGCCGGCAGTGTACCCCCGGGAGTACCTGATGACATCTACAGACAAATAATCGAGGAGACCAAGAAGCACGGTGTAAAGACTGTTCTTGATTCTGATGATGAATGGCTAAAGGAGGGGATAAAGGCCAAGCCCGATGTCATCAAACCAAACGTCCACGAAACTGAGGAACTGCTCGGGGAAAAGCTGAGGGATGAAGCAGCAATCATTCAAGCGCTGAAAACTCTGGTAGGTGAAGGCATCGAGGTTGTGGCAATCTCCCGGGGCAAGGACGGACTCATAGTTGCCAATGGGGGCGAGATTCTAAAGGTCATACCACCTCAAGTAGAGATAAGTAGCACCGTGGGTGCCGGCGACTCGGCGGTAGCCGGGCTGGTTCTCAAGCTGAGCCAGGGGGATGGGATTGAGGAAGCCTGCCGTTTGGCAGTGGCCGCGGGGACGGCAGCCACATTAACCCCGGGCACCGAGCTTTGCCGCCGACAGGACGTGGAAAGACTTCTTCCCCAAGTCAAAGTCGAGAGGCTGTGACATCGGCGGTCTCGGCTAATCAGCGTCTAGCAAACATCCTTCCCAACAAAGCGGAATGTTGCCACAATCCGACCGCAGTAACATTCCAGCAACAGATGGCAATCAGAAGATGATCGTCGTTATTCACATTATACTGATTAGTTCGATTTGAACATTCTTATAGCCACTTTGGGTAGTGGCATCCTTTTCCACTTTCCAAAGCTCAAAGATGCCGGATACACGGTCACCTTTGTCATCAAAAGTGATAATGCCGCTGGCACCACGATATTTCTGCCCTACTTCGAAGAGGGCATCCCTTACAGCCGCGCCATCATAGACACCAGCCTTTTCTATCGCCTTAGCAATCATCTTTACGGCATCGTAAGTAGTATCGCAATAGATGCCGGGCTCTTTTCCGGTGGCGACTTTGTAGGCAGCAGCGAACTCATCATAGGCAGTACCTGAAGGGCCAGCAGCTCTGGTGCCCACAACAATCGCCTTCTCCATGAACTCGGCACATTTTGGCTCCACAAACATGCTATCACCGTAGTTACCATCGCAACCTAGCCAAGCGATTTCCTCTAAGCCCATCTCTAAAGCCTGTTTAAAGACTATAATGCCATCTTCGATGTAGGTAACAGCAAGAACCACGTCTGGATTGCTACCTTTAATGTTATGTAGCTGAGTGCGATAATCCCTCTTAGCCGGGGAAAAATGGACTGCTACTACATGTTTACCTGTCCATCCAGCCTTTTCGAGTGCTTCAATGAGCGCCTTCTCTAAACCTGCGCCATAAGGATTAGCCTGAACCATGGTAGCTAGCCTGGTAAACCCTTTTTCCAGAACAACTTGGGCTAGTAGATGGCCCTGAAGCGCATCGTCAGGCGTTGTACGGAAAAACCAATTAGTCCATGCCTGATCAGAAATCTCTGGTGAAGTAGCTGATGGCGACACCATCAACACTCCTTTTTCTGCTAAATAAGGACCTGAAGCCATGACCGCGCCGCTACTCTGACCACCGACAAGCACCTTCACACCGTCTGCGCTAACCATCTTTTTCACTCGCTCCAAGCACTTGGCAGCCTCGGTGGCATCATCCTCCTCCACCAATTCCACTTGCTTTCCCAACACTCCCCCACTGGCGTTTATCTCCTCAACTGCAAGCCTAGCAGCATTCATCCTATCTTCGCCCTTGGGGCCCAACAACCCACTGGTAGACAATACACATCCTATCTTGATTGTCCCAGCCTGTGTCGGAGCACAAGCCACCACTGGTATGAGCAAATACAAAGCAGCTACTGCCAACAATAACTTCTTAATCATATATCACCCCTTTCTCAAAACCTAGCGCCGAATACCCACGCTTTAGCACCAAAATAGATATATGTCAATCGCTTTTGGCTTCTAATCCTAAATGGGGCTACTTGGAGGCATCCTCACTAGATAGACAGTTGGCATCTGCCTCCGCAGCGCAGGCACCATCAACCAAAACATAGCTTTATTCAGACACAGTCAAAGCCTTCCTAATATTATCCTCCACTA
>JACNFS010000170.1 GCA_014384515.1 Dehalococcoidia bacterium
AAGGCAACCACGGTAAAGATAATACCGAGGTACATCAGGCCGGCAAGTAGCCAGTCCGGACCTATACCAAGAACAGCCACCACCAGTGTCGGTATCCAAAAGAACATAGGGATCTTGGCCACCATTGTCGGAGTGGGAAGCTCAAACCCTCGACTGCCACGCTTCCAGAGAAAGGTGCTTACGCCCACCAGTACCGCCGCTCCTGAGGCAACCATAATCACCGCGTAAGGATAGGGATTGAAGGGCATCAGGTTGTCTGTCCTTGAAAACAGCCCGGCAGCTATTGCCAGAATCAAGTTCGGAATCGCAAGTACCTGGTCGGCGACCAGGTCCATAATTGCCCCAGCCACGCTTGATTGCCCCAGTCTACGGGCCAGGAAGCCGTCCAGCCAATCAGTACACCCGGCAATAATGATCAGAATGCCCGCCACCAGGAATTCAACTGACCCTCCCTTGTACAACAGGCAGGCGCTGGTTATGGACAAAACAATGCGCACTGCGGTTACAGTGTTGGGTACATTGAGGGCCAACCTCAGTTCCTGGTCCGACGGCTGATTATCCGTTTGCTTCAATCCTACAGGGAGGAGACGCTTCTCCGTGTTGTCTTAGTAGAACAGACTAGCACGTCGGGTAGATACCTGTCAATAATGAGAGTAGCGTGTTACTGGCAACTCTTGGTCCGAATGAATCAATGAATCAAGGATGGCCGTCACAGTTCCGTGCGAGTCACCTGCAGACGGATCACTTCCACAAAAAACCATACACCATCCACTCTTTTGCTTTTTTGCTGGAAGTATTATACTCTGGCTATAAAAAGCCAAGGCAGAAGATGATGAGTGTGGCGGAGGCTGGAATAGTGGCCACCCCTTGCCCCGATTGTCCACGCCTGGCAAGCACAGACAACATCCACAGAGGAGTTAAAGCGATGAAATACGAAAACCTAATGTATGAAAAAGACCAGGGTATTGCCAAAATAACTATTAACCGTCCCAAGGTGATGAATGCTCTGAGCCCGGCAGTCATCTCAGAGCTCAAAGCAGCCATGGACGAGGCAAGCACAGATGACGATGTGCGAGTAGTGGTGCTTACTGGGGCCGGCCGTGCCTTCTCTGCCGGAGTGGACTTGATATCGTTGGGGGATCGTAAGCTGGGGAAAGGAGGCGTAGGCGCCATACTGGATGAGCCAGCCGGAAGCCTTATCGATACTATACAGACCATACCCAAGGTTGTAATAGCTATGGTCAATGGGTATTGCCTTACCGGGGCATTAGAAATAGTCCTGGGTTGTGACCTCATCGTAGCCTCGGAGGAGGCCAAGTTTGGAGACACCCACACCCGCTGGGGCCTCCGGCCTAGCTGGGGAATGAGCCAACGTTTGCCGCGGACTATCGGACTAGCCAAAGCCAAAGAACTATCCTTTACCGCGGAGATGATCACGGCACAGGAAGCAGAGCGTATCGGCCTGGTAAATATGACAGTCGCTGCGGACAAACTGGAAGAGACTGTGCAGCAGCTGGCGGCGAAGATAATGGCCAACAGTCCCGAAGCCATTGCCGCTTACAAATATCTTTATAACCGTGGCATGAGGGATACGCTGGAAAAGGGCCTAAAACTGGAAGCTAAGAGCAAGTTTGTGATTACGGATACCGAGGAGAGGGTGCAGAAGTTCAGGAAGAAGGACTGAGTAGGACCCACAAGAAAACGAGGGGCCTGCTCCGTGGGAGCAGGCCTTCTTTATGCCCAGACCTGAGCCGGCTCTGCCACCTTTGTCCAGCCAGTCCGGTATCTTGGAGTATATTTCCCGGCAAATAATCATCAATCACTTCTCACAAATCCATACACTATGAGGAATTGAGCCAGGTAATAGGTAATCATAATGAGATAATCGGATGCCGGTATTGGCACCAGGAACTTGTTAATGGCCAGGATTGAATCAGAAACAATGAAAGAGATAGCGCCATAGAGAACGAGTTTGCTCTTTGAAGCTCTCAAGGCAGCAAAAATGCCCATCGTCGTTATCACTACCAGATAGAAATAAACCGGTAGCGCCATTTCTTTGAGCCCAGGCCTCAGGACAAAAGCCATAATTAAACCATAGATAACCAGAAGCACCACGACAGGAATCCGGGATTTTTGCGCTTTCAAATCCCTGGAGAATGTTACTATGTACATAACATGGGCAAGTAAGAAGAATACCAGGCCGAAGATGAAGTATTTGCCTGCTTCCAGTTCTAGGGCTACACCGCCAGCGGCGGAAAATAGAAGAGCCACAAAAAGTAACTTACCTCTCAAGCCAATAACCGCAGTCAATGCCAGTATGGCCAGGGCTATATCCGGTATCTCTTTAATGACAAAATTCCCTGGATAGGGTTGAAAGGGCAAGGCACCAATGTAAGCGATGGCGAATATGAAAAAGATATATAGATAGATTTTTTGTGCATTAGTCATTTTGTTCACTCCTCACATTGATTGATGACAACCACGGCAGGGTCTGGCGCGAACAGCGCCAGCACGCCATCCAGATCCCGCTTCGCGTAGACTTCGTTGTATTAGCTCACAACGGCCACTTTGGGGCCTTCTGAATTTGATTGCCAATCGGAGACACGCCTTACCGCCCCTATCAAGGGCGAGATTTCCATTTTGGCTGGTGATGAGACAACAGTCCCTTCTTTTCGCCTTTGGCCAGATGATATGCCCGTAGGTATGCGCTTGTCAAACATCTTAGAAAGAGAGAGAATCTCGACTAACTGGGGACGACGAGGAATCACCCGTAGCCGGGCGACTAGCACAGAACATGGGTAAATCCTAAATCCTGATGTGCAAACAAATTCTAAGTTCTAACCCCCCTTCTCCGTTTAGGATTTCGGACTTAGTGCTTGGTATTCCCCCTTCGGGGTTAGTACTCAGGATTTCACCTTTTTTGTTTGTCATTTCAGCTTTCGGCTTTCGACCTTTAGCTTTCCACTGGGTTATGGGTCTTCCTGACCGTACCTACGGTTACCTATGGCTTATTTGCTATAATGGTAGGGGATACAGCATACTGAAGCTGGGCCAAATTTGTTGAGTTCACAACTCGAAAAACGGCAGTCTGGTCTCGGAGGTTTGTCGCCGTGGCTCAGAGTGAGGCTACCGCGCCTACAAAATGGGTGAGAGAATCAGCAATTATCGAAAGGAGGCAGCAAAGTGGATATTTCGGAAAAGAGAATTGGAGATGTAAACGTAATCTCACTATCTGGCAGGCTTGATTCCTACAGCGCCAACGAGGTGGAGAAGAAGTTGGACTCGCTTATCGATGCGGCTCAAGTTCGGCTGGTGATTAGCCTCGAAAAACTGGAGTACATAAGCAGTTCGGGATTGAGAGTCTTTTTGGCGGCGCTGAAAAAGGTGAAGAAACAGCAGGGCGACATAAAGCTAGCTTGCCTGAAACCCTATATAAAGGAAGTGTTCGACATCGCGGGATTCACCCAGCTTTTCAATATGTTTGACACAGAGGAAGCTGCTGTGAATAGCTTTAAGGAGGCGTAGATGAAGGTCACCACAGCCAGTTTGCTGTTAGAGTATCTGAAGGGCGAAGGGGTGGAATATATCTTTGGCGTGCCCGGCACCTCGCTGGTGCCTCTCTTTGACGCCATAAACAAGCAAGATGCCATTACACCCATATTGGCCAAGCACGAGGAGGGTGCCGCTTTTATGGCCGATGGCTATGCCCGTGTCAGTGGTAAGATCGGCGTCTGCTATGCCACTTCCGGCCCCGGGGCTACCAACCTGGTAACCGGCGTCGCCAATGCCTATATGGATAATACCCCGCTACTGGTGATTACCGGCCAGGTACCGACCAGTATCTACGGCAAGGGGACGTTCCAGGATTCCACTAAAGAAGGCATCGACTCGGTAGCTATGTTTAGCCCGATGACCAAGTCCAGCATGATGATAATGTCAAGACACAAAATGCCCGAAATGATGCGCGGGGCATTCCGGGTAGCGCTGACTGGCAAGAAAGGGCCAGTGCGTCTCAGCTACCCCAAAGACATTATGGAGGCAGAGGTTGAAGATACCCTGATGCCACCGAAAACATATCGGGTCAAGGCAGAGTACTTCGACCGAAGGCAGGTAATAGACGCTGTTGCGAAGCTGGCTCAGGCGAAGAGGCCAGCGATGCTTGTCGGGTGGGGCGTCATTGCCTCTCCTGCTACCGCGGAGGTCCTCGAGCTCGCTGAGATGCTCAATATCCCGGTGGCGACTACTCCAAAGGGAAAGGGAGCCTTCCCTGAGAACCACGACCTATCCCTGGGTATTCTCGGCTTCGCCGGCTCTCCCGCGGCAGAGGAATACATTTTGGGGGATGTCGACGTATTGCTGGTTGTCGGCGCCAGCCTCGACCAGCTCACAACGTTCTCCTGGGACCCAAAGATTATGCCCAGCGACTGTTTGATTCACGTTGACATCGACCCTGCGCAAATAGGCAAGAACTACTCGGCAAATATCGGCCTGGTGGGGGACTGCCGGACTGTGCTCAGTGAGATGTCATTCAGAATACTCCGCGAATTGCAGCATCATGACCCAGACAAAGAAAGGCCGGTGGCGGATATCGTCAAGTTCAAGGACAGTATCGGCGTCTTTGTGGACAAAGAGAAGATGCACGCGGAAGATGTTCCCATAAAGCCGCAGGCGCTGATGCGAGAATTCCAGGAAATCCTTCCTGAAGACGCCATCGTCTTCACGGATACCGGCAACCATACTTGCTGGGCCCTGCACTACCTGAGATTCAACGGGCCCAATTTCTTTTGCCCCTCCTTCGGGCTGATGCCGATGGGATATGCCATCCCGGCTTCTATAGGCGGTAAACTGGCGGCACCAGACAGGCCAGTAATAGCCATGGTGGGAGACGGGTGCTTCCTCATGAGCGGGATGGAGGTGG
>JACNFS010000168.1 GCA_014384515.1 Dehalococcoidia bacterium
CCAATACCAATGTCCCGTTTAAGTGTCTTTCAAACCAGTTCATGTTGACCTCCCACTCGCCTCAATCTCGACTGAGCCTTGCCCTGATTATACACCAGCCAAGCGAATTGGAATACCCCACACCCCATCACCCTCCCCATTCTGGCCCACCCACCACCGCCGGCACACCACAAAGCCCAGCTATGCCCACCCGCCGACGACCCTCAAGCCCAAAGCTACGCCCGCCCAACAACACCCACACAGTCAACCCACTATAACCAAATAACAATCCCCTTGGCCTTCACGACGGAGTAAAACAATACAAACAGAACAGAAACAAAGCTAAACGTAAATAATGGAGGACATCAGCAGATTTCTATAGGCCATCATCAACTATATCGCAAACATGCATGCCCCCCCCCCCGACGCACAATAGCTCTTTTGTCAAGACCCAGGGCAAAATGAATAGCATTTTCAATACCTTTGAGTCTCTCGGGGCTTAGGCTGGCCAAACGTTCTCGGAGGCAGCTTCTGGGGATGGTGATAATGGAATCCAGGTTAAGAGCGCATTCCCGGGTCATCCCGTCGTCAGTTCCCAGAACTACTTCAGAGGGGATACGGCGGATACGGGTAGTAATTGGTGCGAGCGTTGCGCCGCCTGTCCAGTCATTAAGTACGAGACCGGGTTTCGAAGGCGAGGGCTCCCTTGGGACATTGAAGAACACAGGCCTCGCAGGCCTCACAGAGCTCGGGGGATTTGATTACTGCTGTCTTATCCCCATTTTTTTCTATTTCGTAGACCCCTGTGGGACAAACATCGTAGCATATTCCACAGCCGGTACACGTGGTCTGGTTAAGGACTATCTTGCCTCCTATGATTTTGGCTCGCTCCCCGAAATCTACCGGGCCAATCCGCTTGAGGCCCAGTTTGTCCAGCAGAGGGTCAAGGTCACTCTTGTAGAACGGAGTTACTCCGCCAAAATCAATCCCGATGACTGCAACAAGCCCCATAGCCATTAAGAGCAGGTCGCGAGCATACCTCGATTGGTCGGCCACAAGGAGAATGTAACAAAGCAGCCCTACCCCCAACAATGCCTCCAGGAATAGCAATTTGTGCCAACCGGCTCTACCTGGAATGAAAGGATAGAATCCGTACATAAGGAGAAACAGCCCCGGGCCCAGCACGGCAAATTCAGCAAGCCAGGCTCTCAAGAAGACGGCCAAGATAACCAGAATGAGCAAGAAAACAGGGAAGAAGACCCCTATACCCACATCCAGTCGGTCAACAAGCGGCCATTTTACACGGCGCATGCCATCGGTCTTCTTGAATCTACTAGCTGCGTATTCAGGTATGTCCCTGGCATACACGGGGCCGAACTTGCAGCGCCAACCTGTTTCCTGTCTAACCAACCGGATGTCAACACCCGGCGCAGCCAGTTGAGGTAATATCAGAGTTCTGTTAGTGACCTTGTTACTAATCCCCGAGGTTTTGACTACTGAGATTACGGAATGGGCGGTGAGGTTACCGCCTTTGGCAGCACACCACACATTTATGCCGCCAGTAGGTGCCACCAACAAATAGCAGTCCAGGTCTCTTAAGTATCTGGCTACCCTCTTCACAGTGAGGTCAAAATTGGCGGTAAGGAAAACCGGGCTTCTGTCATCAGGGTGGCCAAAAACCCTGAGTCCAGGTTCTGCGGAGAGCGGCAGTAAGCGAAACAGGGTTCCTACGGCTGTTCTGAGGGATTCTTTGAATCCCACTTTGGGTATCCCTTTCTAGCGACATAGAGTCCGAAGAAATCGAGACGGCTTTTCTTTTGGTAAATGATTTCGAATCCAGCCTCAGCTAAGAGGTTCCGGATATCTTTCAGCGGCCTAGTTGATGTCTGCGTCAGGATATAGGTTATCGCCACGAGAGGGATGCGAATCAACAATTGCAGTATTCGCCTGGCTAGAGACTGCGGCTTTATCTCGTCAGCGATAATTATCAGGCCGCCAGGTTTAAGAACCCTGTAGGCCTCTCTTAAGACATATTTCTGCTCATCAGAATAAAGTTCGCTGAGAAACAGGGTACTCACAATCTTATGGAATGTCTCATCATCAAAGGCCTTATCCATCTCGACAGCGCCCATGTGCTTGAGCTCAATCCTGTCGGTCAAATTGCTTTCTTCTATCTTCTTCCTGGCGATGTCCAACATACCTAAGGATACGTCAAAACCAGTGACCAGTGCGCTTTTCTCGGCACATAATACCGCCAGTGTCCCCGTGCCACAGCCAATCTCAAGAACCTTATCGCCGACTGTGATGTAGTTCTTGACGATCTCCCTCTTCACCTCCTCACTCTGCCCCAAAGACAACATGTTAATGCCAGCATCATAGCGCCGGGCTGAAGATTCAAGAACCTTCATAAAGACGTAACTCGCCATTTCCGTCTCCAGGCCTATTATAGCGGTTTCATACGAACTGCGCAGCAGATAAGGCCTGACAATATGGGATATAGCATCGGCTCACCTACCACCGGGCACCGTGTGCTCGGCCTCGAAGTGCCAATCCCTTCTCTCCTTGGTCGGTGGCAGCCCGGGCATGCCTGGCGTCCGCTCTTTCAGGCCGATACCGGCGGACGGCGGTTGGCCCATGGTCGTGCTGCTTCAAGCTGTGCTGCGAGGCGGAAAAGTGTTGCCTCATCACCGAAGCGCCCGACGAAATGCGTACCTATCGGCAGGCCGTCGGCATTCCAGAAGAGCGGCATTGACATAGCAGGTTGTCCGGTGGCGTTGCAAATTGGCGTGAAGGGAATGAACCTTGCGGCACGGGACTGCCCCTGAAAAGGCTTGTCCGGCGGAGAATCAAACGTGCCCAAGGGCACGGGTGGCTCAGCAAGGGTGGGGGTGAGCCACACGTCATATTTGACGAAGAAACTGCCGACGTCACGGGCTATCCTTTGGAGCCCTGTCAAGGCCAGCAAGTAGGCTGGTGCGCTCCGCCGTTGCCCCATTTCGTACATTGCCCAGGTGGCCGGTTCGAACTGGTCCTGGGTAGGTGTTCGGCCTACAGCAAAAGCTGCGCCCTCTACAGTGGAAGCGCACCCCGCTGACCATAAGGTCATGAAGGTACGTGTCACCAACTCACCGTCGATCGCTGGGGCTGCCTCCACTACCTCGTGCCCCAAGTCGGCGCACAATGCTGCCACGTCGCGGACAGCCTTGACACAGTCGGCGTGCACTGGCACGTCCGTCGCCGCTGTGGTGGTGAAGGCAATGCGAAGTCGCCCAGGAGCAACACCCACCTCCTGCAGGAACGGACGCTCTGGCGGTGGAGCCCAGTAGGGGTCGCCCACGTCCGGCCCCGCGGTAGCATCAAGCAGTGCAGCACTGTCCCGCACCGTGCGACTTACGGCATGCTCAACCACCAAGCCACTCATAAGGTCACCAAAGCCGGGGCCGAGCGGGTTGCGTGCCCTTGTCGGCTTGAGGCCAAAGAGTCCGCAGCACGAGGCCGGAATTCGAATCGATCCGCCCCCATCGTTACCATGAGCCATCGGCACCAGCCCAGCGGCCACAGCCGCAGCCGATCCACCACTGGAACCCCCTGTGGTCCGTCCCAGGTCCCAGGGGTTATGACTGGGGCCGAAGAGACGAGGCTCGGTCGTTGGCAACAGCCCCAACTCGGGAGTATTGGTCTTCCCCAGGATGACCAGCCCGGCACGCTTAAGCCGCGTTACCAGTTCACTGTCCCTGGAAGGTACAAAGTCGTGCAGAAAACTCGACCCAAGCGTCATGCGCACCCCACCGTAAGCGGCCACCATATCCTTAAGCAGGAATGGCACCCCAGTAAACGGTCCCTCGGGCAGTCGGCCTGCTGCTGCCATGCGCGCCTGTTCGTACATAGGCGTCACCACAGCATTGAGAGCAGGGTTTAGACGCTCGATCCGCTCGATAGCTGCGTCCACAAGCTCAATCGCCTTGACCTCCCTTCGCCGCACCAGCTCGGCCTGGGCAGTCGCATCGAGGAAGGCAAACTCATCCGATTTCGCCATGAGCATCATCTCCATTCTGGCTGAGTGGGCTGACTCCCCACAGCCCATCAGATTTGCAGTGCCAGTATCCTTACTATTTGAGGTGCACGGACGCTACCTTCAGAGTCAACACCATATTGCGCCAACAGCTTCAGTGACACTTCGCACAGACAACAACTACTTCCGTACGCGCTTCAATTCAAAGACGACTGGATTTGTTGGGTCAGGACAGGCAACGGTGGTCTTATCTCGGTCGCCTTCCCAGGGAAAAGAGCCACCGAACTGTAGCACAGAGGCAAAGGGGAATAGCGTATAGAATGCCCAAGAACACATGTTAGGCGGACTCTTCTCTCCTATGGGAAACTCGTCGCCAACCTTGTGATTGGCATCACAAGTGCCTTTTTGAGATATTACCCTGGCAACCACTTCATACGATTCCATTTCAGCCATGCTGCTCCCTCCTCGTTATTCGATATTGATATCCCATCGGGTTGAAAGCCAGACTACAAGGGACCATGGGAGTGACAAGAAAGAACAACCAACCCTACCAGATAACTAGCCCACAAAAGCTACCAAAAAACAGATGGTGGCAACCGCCTGAAAGCGGACTAGAACACGCCCATACTTATGTACCTCTCGACTCTATCCGCTAAGACAGTGACAATGGTTTTTCCATCGCCAATTTCGCCGGCAACCTTCAATGCAGCCACTACGTTGGCTCCCGAGGAAATACCAACCATCAACCCTTCTTCTCTCATCAGACTTCGCGTCATAGTTATCGCATCCTCGCTGCTTACGGTGACTACGCTATCTACGAGGTCCATATTTATCAGGCTGGGAATAAATCCGGGGCCAATCCCTTGTATCTTGTGATATCCGGAGTCATCACCACTCATCACCGCTGATTCGGCAGGCT
>JACNFS010000172.1 GCA_014384515.1 Dehalococcoidia bacterium
CCCTGAACTTCAATCTTGACATCTTCAGAGGTATTGCACACCCAGCCTTGGAGACCGTATTTGGTGGCCAACTGGTAGACAAAAGGCCTGAAGCCAACGCCTTGAACTACGCCGCGAACGCTGATTCGGGCTAACTCGAGAGTCCCGCCCTTGGTCATCAAGTGAATTTTACTTCAATCAAGTGCGTCGAGCAAGATACGCATGGATCGTAAGCCCGGACCAGCATCTCCAGTCTGGAGCTACAAAAAAACAATAACGAAAGACGCGACCAAGTGCCACAATTGGCTGAAGTGGCAAATTTAGGAAGTGGTCACATTGCATCAGGTGAATGGTTAACCCCTATGTCCTATACCAGTGCTCTGGCTACAATCTCGGCTGGATCCAACACCTGCACTTTATCATCAGCGTTTTTGTCTTTTAGCCCATCTTCAAACATAGTCATGCAGTAAGGGCAGCATACACAAATCGTCCTGGGGGCTTTCTCCAAGGCTTCTTCTATTCGTGCCACATTGATACGTTTTCCAGTGCTTTCTTCCATCCACATACGTCCGCCTCCGGCGCCGCAGCAAAAAGACTTATCGTGGTTACGTCCCATCTCGGTTACCACCTGGCCAGTAACTGAGGCAACAGCTTTACGCGGGGCTTCGTAAATCATATTATAGCGTCCAAGATAGCAGGAATCATGAAATACCACATTACCTAGGTCTCTTGTCTCGTTCAGTTTCAGCTTACCCTCTTTGATCAGATTCATGATTAACTCGGTGTGATGGACGACTTCCAGTTGGACACCGTACTGGCGGTAGTCGTTCTTCAGGGTACTATAGCAGTGCGGACACTGGGTAATAACTTTCTTAACACCCCTTTCCTTAAACATCTTGATATTCTCTTTGACCATAAGGTCGAAGACGAATTCATTGCCCAGGCGACGCAAGCTGTCACCACAACACATTTCATCTTTACCCAAAATACCCCAGGAAATGCCGCTTGCATCCAAAATGTTGGATACAGCCAAAGTCACCCGTCTGCTGCGGGCATCAAAAGCCCCAGCACAGCCTACGTAAAACAAATATTCGGCCTTGCCAGCCTCAAAAGGTTTGACATCAGTCTCCGCGGCCCACTTAATACGGTCCCCAGGAGCAATGCCCCAGGGATTACTACGTTGTTCCATGTTCTCAAAAAAGGCTAGTAATTCTTCCGGAAACTTGGCCTTCATCTCTACCAGGTTTCTGCGCATATCAACAATTCTTGGCACATGCTCAATAAACACTGGACACACTTCCATACAAGCGCCACAGGTAGTACACGCCCAGATAACCTCCTCAGATACGCTACCTTCCTGACCGTCGGCTATTAAGGGTAGTACTATCTCTTCCTTTTTGTTCATTAGTGGTCCATTTCTTAGCAAGTTGACCTTAATATCGTGGATGACCAACCGCGGGTCTAGTAGTTTGCCAGTGAAGGTAGCCGGGCAAATATCCGAGCAGCGACCACATTCGGTGCAGGAATAAGAATCAAATAAGCCTTTCCAACTAAATTGATCTACTTGTCCAACACCAAAGGTGTTGCCCTTTTTGAACTCTTCCTGGGGTTGGGTGTTAACCTTTTCCAGACTCTTGAAAAAACAGTTGGGAATAGCCGTGAGAATATGCATATGCTTACTGTAGGGCAGATAATTCAGGAAAGCCAACAATACTATGGCGTGAATCCACCAGAAAAAGTTGGCATACTCAACCAGGCTTCCTGCTGGAACACCTGACAGAAAAATAGAAGCCGTAAAACTAGATATAGGCATGTATTGAGCGGCCTCTTCACTTCCTTGAGCGATCTCGCTGCCGTGCAGACCGAAAAAGGCAATCATCAGGACAGCAATCATTGCCAGAATAGCAAAGGCGTCACGGCTCCGCGCATCTATGTGAGGTGGAGGAAAAGCTATACGGCGGACAATCGCTGCCAACATGGCTAGGAGGGCAAGAACTGACACTAAGTCAAAAACGAGGGCCAGCGTATGGTACGCGCCGTCTGGCAGTCGCGAGAGGCTAATGTAATCTGGGAACAGACCATTAAACAGGAACTCGGTATTGGCGATCAATAAGATTATGAAGCACCAGAAAAGGACAAAGTGGTTTAGACCAAAAGGCCGGCTAACCACTCGCCGCTGACCAAAGGCATAAAACAGCATGCTCCAGATACGCTTACCGACATGGTTGAAACGATTTTCGGCCTTGCCCACAGTTACCAGGCGGAAACGCCTGAAACAACTCCAGCCAAAAATTGCTACGGCGACCACAAAAACAATTATAAATAGCGTGATATCAGGTGACACGATTTATTCCTTTTCCAGTATCAGTTGCTCCCATATTATGTTCTAACCGGCTCTTTTGGCACGCAATTCTCTAATCCGACTCGTGATGGCCGGAACTACTTGGAAGACATCACCCGCAATCCCATAGGTGGCCACCTCAAAGATAGGCGCTTGCCTATCGCGGTTGATGGCGATGATAACATCTGAATCTTGCATGCCGACCAGGTGTTGAATAGCGCCGCTAATTCCGCAGGCAATATAAATCTTGGGTCTGACTGTCTTGCCAGTTTGGCCGACCTGACGTTCTACAGGCATCCAGCCGGCCTCTACAACAGCACGTGAACAACCTACCACGCCGCCCAATTCGCCTGCCAGTTCTTCCAATACAGAAAAATTCTCTTTGGCTGACATGCCTCGTCCGCCGGAGACGATTACATCCGCTACTGCCACATCCACATACTCATCCCCATGTTTGGAGTCCTCGATTATCTCTAGTACCTTGGTGGCAAAGTCCTCTTCTTTGACCGGTATAGACTCGCAGATAGTCTCACCATTACGGGAAGCGTCCCTCTCTGGCATAAGCATCACGCGTGGTCGAACCGTAGCCATCTGCGGCCGTGTGGCTTCGGTCAGAATGGTAGCCATGATATTGCCGCCAAAGGCTGGACGTGTCTGCAACAGAAAACCTTTGTCATCAATTGCCAGGCCAGTGCAATCTGCAGTCAACCCGGTCTGGAGTTTGGTGGCTACAGCACCGGCCAGATCCCTTCCCAAACCGGTGGCACCCATTAGCATAATCTCCGGCCTATACTTTTCTATTAGGTGACAAATGGCCTTGTAATAAGGCTCGGTGCGATAATAGTGAAATACCGGGGCATCTATCAAGTAGGCTTTGGAAGCGCCATAGGCAAATGACTCCTGACAAAGATTCTCCACTTTGTCGCCAACAACCACGGTGCACAGCTCAACACCCAGGGTTTTTGCTAAGTCAGCACCCACACCCAGTAATTCCCAGGAAACCACAGCCGGCTCGCCTTCGGTATGCTCCACAAAGATCCAGACACCTCTGTACTCTCTAATCCTGGCTAGCGCCGCAGCTTCCTCCTCGCTTACCTCTTCGGCTTCGGGCGCTGCTGCCGCCTCGGCCCGTGCAGCTATTTCAGCGAGAATCTTCTGCTCCTCTGGAGTATAATACATCTCGATGGCATCGGTTGGACAAACCTTGATACATTTGCGGCAACCGATGCAGTTCTCTACAATGATAATCGGCTCGCCCTTGTCATCCATTTCTATTGCATCTTTGGCACAAGCAGCCTGGCAACGAGCACCACAGGCAATACACTTACCGGGAATGAGTTGAGCTACGCCCCGGGGCTTCTTTATCTTTCTCTCTTTTCCCATACGTTCTCTCTTACCTATTCAACTTCATATCCATTACAGACAGACGATGTCTTTTTCTACTAGCTTGTCTATTAGTAAACGGGCAGCTTCCTCGGGGTTGCTAGCTCCGTCACCCAGTATCTCCCCCTTGGCTCTCTCCGGCGAAAATATTCTGCGCACTTGCGTAGCAGAACCCTTGAGTCCGATAGTTTCCTCGCTTAGTTCCATCTCTTTGTTATCCCACAAAGTCACCGTGGCATCCTCAGCCATCAGCCGCATTGGCACCATAGGATAGCGTGGACGGTTGATCTCTCGTAGCACTGCAATCATGGCCGGTAAGGGTGCCTCCACTATTTCGTGCCGCCCTTCCAGCTTGCGCCTGCACCTTACCTTTCTGGCTTGCAGGTCTACATTTTCGATGTGGTCGACCAGAGTCAGTTGTGAGTATCCCAGACGGGTAGCAATGCCTGGCCCCACTTGAGCCGTGTCCCCATCAATGGTCTGCCTACCGCAAAGCACCATAGCCACCTCTTCACTTTGAGCAAGCCTCCTGATGGCCTCGGCCAAGACCATACTGGTAGCCAGGGTATCAGCTCCGCCAAAAGCACGATCGCTCAACAGTACAGCCTCGTCTGCGCCCAGGGCTAGAGTCTTTCTCAGCGTAACCTCAGTATTAGGCGGACCCATCGAAATTACCGCTACTCGAAACCTATATTTGTCTTTAAGCCTGAGGCTTTCTTCCAATGCGTGGATATCAAACGGATTCATAATGAAGGGCACACCCTCTCTAATCAAAGTGCCGGTAACGGGGTCAACTTTGACCTGGGTGGTATCTGGCACCTGTTTGACGCACGTGACCACTAACATTTATTGCACCTATTATAACAAGACATTTTTTCTAGGTAGGATTGTCCATGAAGCTGATTAGGTCTTGCTTAGGAATAGTCCTGTTTTCCACCTATCACACTTCCTTCTAGCTTCATGTTTAATGCCGAGCACACATTTTACACTAAACAAACCGTACTAGACAACAATTAGAACCGCCTCCTGACACAGACTATAAGAAGAATTTAGGGGGAGTTACTAAACGAACCCCCCACGTTGCTATTTGAAAAACCCAAAGGCGAAAGCTTATAATTCGTCGGGGTTAGGGTACGGAGGTGGGGACCAGTAAAGTGCATGAATTGGCAATAACTCAGAGTATACTGAACATTGTTTTGGACG
>JACNFS010000174.1 GCA_014384515.1 Dehalococcoidia bacterium
GCTACCCAGTCACCAGAAGTACGGAATATGACTCCGGCGCCTATGAAACCAATCCCAGCCACCACCCCAGCGGCAACCCGTGAAGGATCTACTCCATTGCCGAAGCCGAATATTGAAGCCACTGTGAACAGAGCAGCCCCCAGGGCAATCAAGCAGTGAGTGCGCAGTCCAGCCGGCTTACCAGCCCGTTCCCGTTGATAGCCGATGCCGGCTCCGAGAGCCGTTGCCAGGAGCAGGCGCAAAACCATTTCTATTTCCGGACCCATCAGAATCGCTCATTCAAGTATGTTCACCTGTCACCCTGAATCCTAAACCAAGTGAAGGGGAAAGGTCTCTAGGTCGAAATGTAAAAGTTAAACATAAAAGTGCAAAATGACAAGTTAAAATTCAAAGATGAATTCGCAGGTAAGGCTGAAACGAAGGTGACTGAACTCACTAACATACCTGCCACGAGCACTCCAACGCTAAAGGGCAAGGAATAATTTTTACATTTTTGTTTGTCATTTTAGCTTTTAACTTTTGAATTTCAACTTAGTGATAGCGAAGGGCTCAGAATGACAGGTGGGTTCGCTAAACAGTCGCTCACTCTGTTCTTGCTTTCTTGGCTGCCAGAAGCCGATTCAGGGCATTCATGTAGGCTTTAGCACTGGCAACGATAATATCCATGGCAGCACCGCGTCCGGTATAGGTGACTCCATTGCTTTCGATTCTTATCAACACCTCGCCGATGGCATCGATGCCTTCAGTCACCGAGTTAACGGTGAACTCAGTAAGCTCATTGGGCACCCTAACTATGCGATTAATAGCCTTATATACCGCATCCACGGGTCCGGTACCCAAGGCGGCGTCAGCCAGGGCTTGCCCATCAGGAGCGATAAGCCTTACCGTAGCCGTGGGGATACTATGGTCACCACAAGAAACCTCAACATGGTCGAGATGATAGAATTCAGAGGCGGTACGTAATTCTTCAGCTATCAGAGATTCGATATCCCGGTCGGTGACTGCCCGTTTCTTGTCAGCCAACTCCTTAAAAGCCCGAAAGGCATGGCTGAGAGCTTCTTCATCCAAGAAGTGGCCCAGCTCAGCCAACCGCTCCTTGAAAGCATGCCGACCACTCAGCTTGCCCAAGACAAGGGTGCTGGCTGGGATACCCACCGTTCTGGGATCCATAATCTCGTAGGTCATCGCCTTCTTAATCACTCCGTCCTGGTGGATGCCTGATTGATGACGGAAGGCATTTGCACCGATAATAGCCTTGTTGGGCTGGACTATAAAGCCAGTAAGCTCACTCACCAGCCGGCTTGTCTTGTAAATCTGGGTGGTATCAATATTCGTGGTAAGGTTGAAAAGGTCATTTCGGGTCTTGAGCGCCATAACGATCTCTTCCAGGGAAGCGTTGCCGGCCCGCTCACCGATGCCATTGATAGTGCACTCAACCTGTCTAGCTCCCCTTCGTATTGCCTCAAGACTATTAGCTACAGCCAGACCCAAATCGTTATGACAGTGAACGCTAACGACGGCTTTGTCGATATTGGACACATTGTTGAGAATGCCCTCAATTAAATCGCCAAACTCCTGAGGAATGGCACAGCCCACAGTGTCTGGAATATTCACTGTAGTCGCCCCGGCTGCAATCACCGCCTCCAATATCTGGTAAATATATGTGGGCTCGGTACGTGTGGCATCCATTGGCGAAAACTCCACGTCGTCTGTATACCCCTTGGCCCGAGCTACCATGTCACGGGACATTTCCAGAATCTCTTCACGGGTCTTCTTCAGTTGATAGAAAAGGTGAATATCCGAAGCCGACAGAAAAACATGAATCCGAGGACGTTTTGCCTCTCTTATTGCCTCCCAGGCTCCATCTATAGCTTCGGCGTTGGCGTGAGACAAGGCACAGACAGTTGAACCCTGGATTTCCTTGGCGATAAGCTGAACTGCTTCAAAATCGCCGGGCGAGCTTATGGGAAAGCCCGCTTCAATGACATCGACGCCTAGCCTCTCCAGTTGTTTGGCGATTTGAAGTTTCTCCTGGGCACTGAGACCAGCCCCAGCCGCCTGCTCCCCATCCCGCAATGTGGTATCAAAGATAGTAACCCTACCGGTTTTCATTCAATCCTTCCTGTCAATCGCTCTAAAGAGCCTGGCCGCTACCGCTCCTATATTGTCCGCGCGTATTCTAGCCCTTCAGCCAGGGCATCATTGCCCTGAGCTTCTTGCCCACGATCTCAATCTCGTGTTCAGCATCCTTTCGCCTCAGGGCATTGAAGCTGGGACAATTTGCCTGGTTTTCTAATATCCACTCTTTAGCAAAGCTCCCGTCCTGGATTTCAGTCAGGATTTGGCCCATCTCATCCTTGACCATGTCATCAATAACTCGTGGTCCCCGAGTATAATCGCCATACTCCGCAGTATCACTCACTGAATACCGCATGTAGCTCATGCCACCCTGATACATAAGGTCAACGATAAGCTTAAGCTCGTGGAAGCATTCGAAATAAGCAATCTCCGGCTGGTAGCCAGCTTCTACGAGTGTCTCAAACGCAGCCTTGACCAACGAAGTAACCCCACCGCAGAGCACCGTCTGCTCGCCAAAAAGGTCGGTCTCAGTTTCCTCGGCAAAAGTCGTTTCCAAAACTCCTGCTCCAGCACATCCAATACCCTTGGAATAGGCTAAGGCAATGTCCTTCGCCTTGCCCGAAGCATCTTGATGAACCGCCACTAAAGCTGGCGGTCCCGAGCCCTCAGTATAAAGACGGCGCAGCATATGACCCGGGCACTTGGGAGCAATCATGGTGACATCCACATCAGGAGGTGGCACAATCTGCCCGAAATGAATATTGAAGCCATGAGCAAACATCAGCATCTTGCCCGATGATAGCTCCCTTTCAATCGATTCGTGGTAAACCTTTGGCTGCAGGGTATCCGGGACAAGCATAACAATTATAGATGCCTGCTTAGCTACTTCAGCGGCAGCGGCCGCCTCGAAACCAGCTTTTTGAGCATTCTTCCAGCCTTCAGTGCCTTTCGCTTCAGCAACGATTACCTGACAGCCACTGTCTCTCAAGTTCTGAGCATGAGCATGCCCCTGGCTGCCAAAACCAATAATCCCAATCGTTTTCCCCTTAAGCAAGTCCAACTTAGCATCCTTGTCATAATAGATTTTGGCCATGATACCTCCTTACAAGCTTTTCTGGCCGCCTGCGGAATCTGGCTATCACTGTATTGTTACCAGTTTGGCGGGCTTTCGGCTCCTGAGGCCGGCGGTTCCGGCGGTTGCTTCGGCATCTTCGTCTCTTCCACCAGCAATGGACTGGCACCGCCACGAGTCAAAGCAATGCGGCCAGTTCTAGCAATCTCCCTGATGCCAAAGCCACGAAGAAGGTCCAGCAGGGAATTAATCTTGTTCTCATCCCCGGTAACCTCCACCATAAGGGAATCAGAGGAAACATCGACTATATTAGCCCTAAAAATGTCCACAATCTGGATGATTTCGCTTCTGGTGGAAGCAGTAGCCTTGACCTTAAGCAGCGCCAGCTCCCGATGCACTGGCTCATCCTTAGTTATGTCAACTATCTTGACTACTTCGATAACTTTGTCTAGCTGTTTCCTGACCTGCTCTACTCCGGCATCATCGCCATTCACCACAATAATCATTCGGGACAAATTAGGTTGCTCAGTGTGGCCGACGGCGATGCTCTCGATGTTGAAGTTACGCCGACGGATAAGGCTGGATACCCGGTTGAGAACTCCGGGTTTGTCCTCTACTAAAGCCACTAACGTATGCTTTGTTATAGCCACTGACCTTATCCCTTTCTCGTGTTGCTTCTAATCGTATTAGGTTGAACGAATCACCGTCTCCGGCTTTGGCAGTTCCATGGCCTCAACCAGAGTTGCCCCCGGCGGTACGATAGGGAAAACGTTCTCCTCAGGCTCAACAGCAAAGTCGATCAAGAACGGACCCTGGTGCTCCATTGCCTTCTGTATAGCTGAAGTTACCTCAATCTTATCCTTCACTCTCAATGCGGGAATACCATAGGCTTCAGCAATCTTGGTAAAATCTGGGCAGGAAAGTTGCGTATGAACATAGCGACGCCTGTAAAACAGCTCCTGCCATTGCCTCACCATCCCTAAATAACCATTGTTGATAATGGCTATCTTAATAGCAAGATTCTCCTGGGCTATCGTAGCCAATTCTTGAATGGTCATCTGAAAGCCACCATCACCAGCGATGCACCAAACCGTTTCATCAGGACGGCCAACCTTCGCCCCAATGGCCCCTGGAAGCTCAAAACCCATGGTGCCTAGGCCGCCCGAAGAAACTAAACGATTTGGCTTATCGTAAAAGAAAAACTGAGCTGACCACATCTGATTCTGGCCAACGCCAGTAACTATGGTAGCGTCACCTTGGGTAAACTCATAAATCTGGCGAATAACATATTGAGGCAAAAGTGCATCACTTTCCCTGATTTCTATTGCCGGATGCTCCTGGCGCCATTGGTCCAGTTGATTAAACCACTCTATGTGATCGCGCGGAACAACCTGCTGATTCAACGGGTCAAGAACATTCTTAATATCACCAACTATGGGCACATCTACTCGCACGTTCTTGCCTATCTCAGCAGGGTCAATATCAATGTGAATGATACGAGCCTGCGGCGCAAAAGAACTGACCACCCCAGTAGCCCGGTCATCGAACCTCATTCCAATAGCAACGATGACATCAGCATTGTCTACTGCCTTGTTGGCATAAATCATGCCATGCATCCCTAACATACCAAAACTCAATACATGGGTCTCCGGGAAACACCCGATGCCCAGAAGAGTAGTAATCACCGGTATCTGCACCTTCTCAGCCAGCTCTCTAAGCTCAGCAAAAGCCTT
>JACNFS010000147.1:0-3376 GCA_014384515.1 Dehalococcoidia bacterium
TTTCATTTGGCGTTACAGAGCGGCAGTGATGCTGTGCTTGAACGGATGAGACGCCGTTATTCCATTGCTGATTATCGCAGGGCGGTAGCTTCAATTCGACAGGCTGTGCCTGGTGCGGCTATCACCACCGATATTATGGTGGGTTTCCCTGGGGAGACCTGTCAGGAATTTGAAGAAAGCTATCGCTTCTGCCGAGAAATGGGCTTTGCCAATATTCATGTCTTCGCCTATTCTCCTCGCCCAGGGACTTTGGCCGCCAAGATGCCTGAGCAGGTTCATGATAAGCTGAAAAAAGAGCGCAGTCTGCGAATGCTGGAGCTGGCTCAGGAAAGCGTCGAGAAGTTTCGTGAGCGATTTCTGGGGCAAAATACGGTGGTCTTGTGGGAGAAAGAAGTAGCTCAGGGCAGCGGGATATATTCAGGGCTTAGTGATAACTATATCAGGGTATTCACTCAGAGCGACCGGCCCCTAACTAGCCAACTGTTAGCTGTACGGCTGGTTGGATTACATGGGCGGGGGTTGTGGGGAGAGGTCAGCAAGTGAAGATTAGAGTTAGAGTGATTCCTAATTCAAAAACTGAGGAGGTTGCCACAGAAGGTGATTGGTTTCTGGTAAGAGTCAAGGAACCTCCAAAGGAAGGAAGGGCTAACCAGGCAGTGATAAGGCTGCTGGCTCAGTACCTCAGTGTTCCACGGGATTCGGTAAGGATTTCGAGCGGCCTCAAAAGCAGGAACAAGGTTATCGACGTTGCAGGAATACCACTGCGGCGGTAAGCAACTGTCTAGGGCTTCAAGTGGGGCGTTTCAAAATCGGTCTGCTCGCGTTGAGGCGCTATTGTTCTGAACGCTCTCACCTGCTGAAAGAGCACCATAATGCTCTGTCGAAAGGCTTAGGCAGGTGGGTCGGTCATGAGGTTTCTGGCTTGTGGCGCTCGCTTCTGAGAAAGTCCTCCACTTCCTTGACAATTCTGTTGGCATCTTCAAGTAGCTCTGCAGGTGCGGTGCCTTGAAGGTCATATTGCTCTTCTAGTTTCTTGACATACTGGCGCAGTTCGTGGTTTTCAGCCAGAAGTCGGCTCAACATCTGTTGCAGATATTCCCCAGACTTTTTCAGCTCTTCTACGTCGATTTCAATGTCCAGCAGCTGGGTCAACTTACTGAGAAGTGCGAGGCAAACCATGGGATTGGATTCGGCTCGGACATAGAATGGACAATGCCCCCAAAGGCTGATGACTTCTGTTTTTCGCTGGACGGACTCGGTCATCAGCAAGGCATGCAAGCTGCTTGGCCCTTGATACACTATTGGTTCGATATTATTCTTTTCCAGTACGTCCATGAGGCTGGGTTCATTCACCAACCCAGATATCCTCGGCTCTCTGGTATGAGGGGTTCTATCGTACAGCCCGCCTAAGGCGTATATTCTGTGAACCTTTAGTCGGTCGGCTAAGTCTAGGATTAGGTCAACAAATCTCTGCCAGTGTAACTGTGGCTCAATGCCATGAAGTAGAACCAGGTCATGATTGCTTGTCTGATTCTGCCAACAAAAGAAACTGCTTTGTGGCATCTTTAGCGAGGTTATTAAACCTCTGTCGACAGTTACCATAGGGCGTAGGCTGGAGAAGTCGTAGAATTCTTCGGCCTTTATTTCAGCGAACCTCTTGGCATCTAGCCTTCTGACTAGGTAGGCCACGGTTCCGGTAGCAGCTTGAGCGGCATCAGACCAGCCGGCAAAAGCAATCACCAAGTCAGGCTGGCGGAGTTCGGGCTGTTCATGAAAGGTTAGTTGGTTCAGTTCCATCTCAGTTCCAACTTGCGGAGATGATCAGATGTTCTTGCTCCTCCTCCAGTCTAGCACAACAGGCGGCAGTAGAAAAACCCTGCAAAGATTGTTCTGGCCGTGCGAGGCCTGTTGACTAATGTGCTATACTGATTAGGTTATACGGCTACCAGGTACTGGTAGAGAATTCTGACATCTGGGGAGGACAAGGGCTATGGCACATACAAGAGTGATTGTGAATCCAATTGCGGGTGCTGGAAAAACGGCTAAGAAATGGCCGCAAATCATTGACCTGCTGAGGAGCCTGGGGATGGACTTTGAACATGATTTGACAGAAGGCCCCGGCCATGCTATAGAGCTGGCTAAATCAGCGGCCAAAAACGGCTGTGAGCTGGTAGTATCCGTAGGCGGTGATGGTACAATAAACGAGATTGTCAACGGCCTGTATGATGCCGGCAGCATTGGGGATGTAACGCTGGGTATCGTAAGCACAGGAACGGGTGCCGATTACATTCGCACCATTGGCGTACCTAGGTCTTGTATGGAAGCCAGTCGATGCCTTACGAGCTCGGGAAGACTGACAGTGGACCTGGGTGTCGTTGAATACACAAGCAATGGTCAGATGCAGAAACGGCTCTTTGTGAATTTCGCTGGTCTGGGGTTTGATGCCGAAATCGTTAGGGCTACTACTCAAGAATTTAAAGCTCTGGGTGACACCGCCTCCTACCTTATGGGGTTGGTCACCACCCTTGTGGTTTATAAGAATAAAGAAATATCACTCACGCTGGATGGAGAGGTGGGGGAAAGAAGGATTTGCACTATCTTGATGAGCAATGGCAAGTATGGGGGAGGAGGTATGCTTACCGCACCTGACGCCGACCTTGGGGACGGGTTTTTCGATGTTGTGATAATAGGCGATTTGACGAAGCCAGACCTCCTCCGGTCACTGCCACGGATCTACAAAGGTACTCACCTGACTCACCCTAAGGTCAGCGTGAAGAGGGCGCGAGAGGTAGAGATACGCCCTGTACAGCCGATGGCTGTCCAAGCTGATGGCGAGCTCTTAGGAGAAGCCCCGGCCCGCTTCAGCGTCCTGCCCGGCGCGCTAACCATCGTTGTCTAGGCGGTGAATGTTTGATGCGTGGCACCAGCTAACTGCCTTTCTGTCACGTGACATCATAAGGCTGCTGAGGAGTAATCTGAGGGATAGGCCCCGGCGTATACTTGCACGTCATAAGTCGCTGAGCGGTCAACCGGGCTGGCTGACTGAAGGAGACTAAACTGCTTCCACCACTTCTTCTATGCTGGGGACTTCTTGTATGAGCTGATCCAACGAGATTTCCTCGCCAGTTATCCTGAAAGCCCTCTTCGCTGATGGGGAAGCTACTACAACACTGACAGGCTGCTTAAGGCCAAAAAATGAAATGCCGTAACTACCGCGCTGGCAGTTGAGTGACACCCTTGTCACTGGAATTAGAGTCACTCCAGCGACTGCCACCGGATTGTCAACTGCTACCTCTTTTTTCCTTTCCATTTGGTTAAAACCAGCGTCTTCACAGCTCTCATTGCAGGCAAAGAGAAAGCAAATGCTATGAGAGGT
>JACNFS010000147.1:3570-4850 GCA_014384515.1 Dehalococcoidia bacterium
CAAGGAGGAGTCCCGTGTCAGCCGGGTTATCAAGTCCCACCCTGAGGTTTGCTCCGAGCTCTCTAATCTTGATACGACTGAGAACGCTCCTTAGTAGTCTGCCGAGTTGCCCGACCAGCCCTTTGGTTCGCAGGACTTCGAAGATTAGTCTGGCGTCTGCCCTTCTGTCTCTGCCTTTTCGCTTGCGTTCCGTCGCCCTCTTTTCTTCTTCAGGCTTCTCTTTTTCTCTTCTTAAGTCCTTACTGACCAGGCCGAAGAGCCATGCCAGCCTTGCCCTGAACTTGGGCCTTCCATCCATATCCACACGGAGTACTACATCTAGGGGTACACAGAGGAGAAGGACTATGAGTGCGGCTAAGCTAGCTAGAACGGCGATGGCCCACAACTACTTTTGGCCCTCTTCTTTTTTTCGTCCCTCCCATTTTTCGGCAAATTTGCCCACCATCTCAGGTATCGTCTCACCTAACTTTTCTATTGCGGTGGCCATACCTCCCCTGATTGGTTCTATCCTAGTCCCGCTCTTATCGATGATGATGACAGCGATGGGCTTCACCCCGGCACCGCCCGCGGTGGCACCTCCAGCACCCTCCCCTGGTTTTCTGATCTCTGCCTTACCCGAGCCACCTCCGGCACCAAAGCCAAACCCAACACTTATCAGAGGAATCAGGGTCGTACCTTCGACAATTATGGGCTCCCCTACTACGGTTTTGGTGTCAAGCACCTTCTCAATTTCCCCGAGGGTTGTCTTGACTAATTTCTCTACGTCTTCCATTGCTACCTCCTCTATTTGTTCTCTCTATGATGTGGACTATTATATCACGATCTCAAAGAATGCCCAAAAAAGGACTTGCCTGGGAACATGTTAGGACCGGGCCCCCTTATTTGACCTTAACCTCAATTAGAATATCTCCGGGCTGGCCATCGGTCACCTGGCGGGCATTTCTTAACCTTACTTTCATCCCGCTTCTTATTCCGGCTGGAATCTTTACCTTTACTTTCTTACCCCTCCGGACTAGCTCTTTTTCCAAACCTCGGGCAGCCTGGCTTTTGGTAATGGTTATTTCGTAACGAACGTCTTGGCGTTGGGGTTTTTGAGCCTGGCGCAATATCTCGTCCAGGTTGATTCCCGTGCGGGTGTCAAATGTCCCTCCTGTGGGACCGAAACCACTGCCGAATATCTTAAATGAGAACTCCCCACCTCGGAAAAGCTCACCAAATATATCGTCCAGAAAACCCAACCCAAGACCGGCTCCACCAAAATCCTTCATCAAATCTTCAAA
>JACNFS010000202.1 GCA_014384515.1 Dehalococcoidia bacterium
ATCCAGCAGCCCCACAGCCACCTCATCAGGCGACAGGTAAAGACTGTATCCCCTCTATTTCTGCACCACTCAACTCGGCTGCAGAAAGCAGATCTCTTGTCTTCACTGTGACCCCCCTTTTCAGGTGAGCTTTGGTATACCACGGCTGTCGACATGGTATATAATGAACCTGAACCCTATCACAAGCAACAGGAAAAGAGCCTTTTGAGGACTGTTTAGTCGTCATCATCGAAATGTAAAAGTTAAAGACAAAAATGCAAAATGACAGGTCAAAATTGAAAAAGCAATTCAAGTGGCTGGCTCTAAAGAGCAAAAAACGATATTTACATTTTCATTTGTCATTTTAACTTTTGGTTTTTGAATTTTGGGTTAGCGATAGCTAGGGGCTTAGAATGATAGGGAGCTGTCTTTGCGAGGAGCGCAGGCGACGAAGCAATCTCGGCAGAAGGGTGGCATGGGATTGATTCGCTTCGCTCGCAATGACAGGAGGCGAAGGGCTTAGAATGACGGGGCGATAGTCAAGCGACTTCAAAACATTTCAAAGCATGCCTAAAGACAAACCGCTACTCCTGCTTTTTGATGGAAATGGCCTGATACACCGAGCTTTCCACGCTATACCTCCGCTCACGGTATCCAAGACCGGAGAAATGGTCAATGCCGTTCAGGGCTTTGCCAGCACACTTCTCAAGGTGCTGAATGAAGTCAAACCCACCCACTGGGCAATTGCCTTCGACAGGCCAACACCTACCTTCAGGCATGAGAAATTTGAGGCATACAAAGCCCAGCGCCCCGAAACTCCTCAAGAGTTAGTCAGCCAAATAAAGCGAGTCCATCAACTGGTGGACGCATTTCGGCTTCCCATGTTCGAAATCGATGGCTACGAAGCTGATGATGTGCTGGGTACTCTAAGCTGCCAGGCCAGCCAGCAGGGCATAGACACTATCATCGTTACTGGTGACAATGATATCCTCCAAATGGTCTCGCCTGGGACAAAAGTGCTGTCGCCAAGGCGAACCTTTAGCGATACTGTAATCTATGATGAAGCAGGAGTCCAGGACAAATATGGCATAACTCCCCAACAACTAACCGACCTCAAGGCACTGACCGGCGACCCATCAGACAATATCCCAGGCATTCCGGGCATCGGTGACAAGACAGCCGCCAAACTGCTCCAGCAATTCGGCAGTCTGGAGGGAATCTATGCCCACATTGAAGAAATAACTCCTGACAAACTGCGAGCCTCGCTTGGTGACCGCAAGGCTCAGGTCTTCCAAAACAAGGAACTGGTAACAATAGTTACCAGCGTGCCCGTAACCTTAGACTTGGATGCTTGCCGTGTGAGCGCCTATGACCGACGCCAGGTAGTCGAGCTTTTCCGTGAACTGGAGTTCGCCAAATTACTATCCCGGCTACCGGAACAAATGCAGTGGAGCCCAACAGCGGCTCCCAGCCAAGCCATGCCTGAACGCGACTACCACACAGTCAGCACTGACCAAGCCCTGGAAAAGCTTATCACCCAGTTGTCAGCAGCCAAAGAATTTGCCGTTGACCTGGAGACCTCGAGCAAAGTGGCCATGGCAGCAGACCTTGTCGGCATTTCCCTGTCATCAGTCCCGGGTGAAGCCTTCTACATACCGGTAGGACACCGGACTCTAAGCCAGATAGTCCAGCTACCCCTGTCTCAGGTTATCGCCAAGCTCAAGCCCCTGCTCGAAGATACAAGAATCGCCAAAATAGCCCAAAACGGCAAATTTGACATGACGGTGCTAGCTGAATACGGAATAAAGCTCCGGAATTTGGCGTTTGATACCATGATTGCCGCCTATCTGCTAGGCGAAAAAGCTCTGGGCCTTAAGGCGCTGGCTTTCAATAAGCTGGGTATCGAGATGACACCTATCACTGACCTGATCGGAAAAGGGGCCAAGCAGACCTCTATGGCAATGACCGAAATAGAACAGGTTGCCGATTACGCCTGTGCCGATGCCGATATTACTCTAAGGCTCAAAAGCAAGCTCGAAGCCGAGCTGCACCAGGCAGAACTGTGGCAGCTCTTCAGCGAAATAGAGATGCCCACGGTTCCGGTGCTGGTAGCTATGGAAAGAAATGGGGTAGCCCTGGATGCTGAACTGCTACGAGACATGTCCCATAGCCTAGGAAAGGAGATGCTGAGGCTGGAGGCCGAGGTTTATAATAGCATCGGCTACAGGTTTAATCTGAACTCCTCGCAGCAACTGTCCAGAATCCTTTATGAGGAGCTGAAACTCCCCGGGTCAAGGAAGACAAAAGGCGGCTATTCCACTGATGCTGCAGCCCTTGAGAGACTAAAGGGGACTCACCCGGTAATTGAACTTGTCCTGCAGTACCGTCAACTAGCCAAGTTAAAGTCGACTTACACCGACGCTCTTCCCGCCTTAATCAACCCAAAAACGGGCAGAATCCACACCAGCTTCAATCAGACAGGCACGACTACCGGTCGGCTTTCCTCCAGCGAGCCGAACCTGCAAAACATCCCCATAAGGGGCGAGTTGGGCGGAAGAATAAGGCAAGCCATTATCGCTGAACCGGGGTGGTATCTTTTGTCCGCGGATTACTCTCAAATCGACCTCAGAGCATTGGCACACATCTCCCAAGACCCAGAGCTCATTGCCACTTTCCTTAGAGATGAAGATGTTCATACCACCACCGCTTCCCGGGTCTTCAATGTCCCGCCAAACGAGGTAACCGCGGATATGCGTCGGGTGGCCAAGACGGTCAATTTCGGTGTTATCTACGGTATGAGCGACTACGGCCTGGAGCAAGCCACCGACCTCAGCCGACAGGAGGCTGCCCAGTTCATCTCCGCCTATTTCGAGAAATACCCCAAGGTTCAAGACTATATTGAAACCACCAAAGCCCAGGCCAGAAAGCAAGGCTATGTGCAAACGGTCATGGGCAGACGGCGCTATATCCCTGAAATCAAGTCGATAAACCGGCAAGTTAGCGAAGCCGCCGAGAGAATGGCAATAAACATGCCGGTGCAGGGCACCTCTGCCGACATCATCAAAATCGCCTCGGTCAATCTTCACCGTGAAATGGAAAAACGGGGCTTGAAAAGCAGGATGATTCTTCAGGTTCACGATGAGCTTGTCTTCGAAGTGCCTCCTGAGGAAATAGATATAATGAAAGAACTTGTCTCAGAGATAATGCCCAGTGCCTTAAAGCTCAGCGTCCCGCTCAAGATAGACATCAAGCTGGGGAAGAACTGGGGCGAGATGAGATAAGGTGCCTGAACTTCCCGAAGTAGAAACGATAAAGAATGAACTCTCGCCCTATGTAGTCGGCAGGCAATTCACCGGCGTCACCGTCTACGACGCCAAGTTGGTGCGCCAGCCGCCGGTTGAAGAATTTCGCCGAAAACTAGAAGGGCAGAGAATAACCAGCCTTGATCGCCGGGGCAAATATCTCATCTTTCACCTGTCCGGCGGGGAGGCACTGATTATCCACCTAAGGATGTCCGGGGTTCTACTACTACATCCTGAACAACCGGAGAAATACACCAGAGTCGTTTTTCAGCTTGATAACGGTAGCCAGCTTGTGTTCACCGACCGCAGACGGCTGGGGGCTATCTGGCTGGTAGAAAATGAGCAGGCTATTGTGGGCAAGCTCGGCCCTGAACCACTGGCCCCCGAATTCACCTCTGAGACTTTGGCCGAGCGATTGCAGAAACACCGGGCACCGATAAAAGCCGTGCTGCTTGACCAGGCTTTCATCGCTGGCATCGGCAATATGTATGCCGATGAAGCCCTGTTCGCTGCCAAAATCCACCCGCTGCGAGAAGCAAATACCCTAGCACCTCGAGAAATCCAGAATCTCCATCACGCCATTCGCGACGTCCTGTGGTCAGCTATCAGCAGCAAAGGCGCCAGTGTTGACACATATAAACGCCCTGATGGCGAGTTAGGCACTGCCCAGTTCAACTTCCGTGTTGCGCACCTCGCTGGCAAGCCTTGCCCCACCTGCGGTGCTACCATCCAGCGTCTTGCTATCAGAAACCGCGGCAGCTACTTTTGCCTCAACTGCCAGTCGTAAGCGAAGCGGAGCAACCCAGCCTCGTACAAAGCCCCACCGAGATTGCCACGGCACTCAGGTGCCTCGCAACGACATTGGTTGGTAGTCAGCCGAGATTGCCACGGCACCGTATGCCTCGCAATGACAACTATTCTGTCATTGCGAGCGAAGCGAAACAATCTCGGTGGAGATGGCAAGATGAAGGGGTTACTAATGTACTAAGCAATTATATTGACGCTTCTACAATGAGACCTGTAGAATAATCTTAGTATGGAATCACCTCTACAGACAGCCAACGACAGGACAGAAAAGAAAGTCAAGTCAAAGAAGCTCACGGATACTGAGCATCTGCTCCGGTCCTTGAAAGACAAAGACAAGGCTGTTCGAGCTGCCGCTGCCGAGGCTCTCGGAAAGATAGGAGAACCAGCAGTGCAGCCCCTCATCCAGGCAATCAACGACGAAGATCCGGCTGTTCGCTCAACCGCAGCCTGGTCTCTCGGCGACATCAGGGATGCAAGCGCAGTGCAGCCCCTCATCCAGACCCTGAAGGATAAAGATGAGTTTGTTCGAACTGTAGCCGCCTCGCATCTGGGAAAGATAGGGGACACAAGAGCGCTGCAACTCCTTCGTGAGGCCTTGAACGATCCGGACACTGATGTTCGGGAATCCGAAGAACGGGCCTTCAACATAATAGCAGAGAGGTCAAACTAGCTTCCCCTTCACGACCACGCACTCGCATACTCTCCAATCCCGTCTCTTTCTCCAAT
>JACNFS010000136.1 GCA_014384515.1 Dehalococcoidia bacterium
GGTGATGTATTTCAGATGTCCGCCGTGTTGTGGACAGCGTTACAAGTTGACTTAAACTATTGGTGGCAGCGACTGGACTTGAACCAGTGACCAAGGGCTTATGAGTCCCCTGCTCTACCGCTGAGCTACGCTGCCGTGCCACAAAAGTTAGCATAGTCGGCTTGTAAGTGTCAATTCTTCGTGCTATAATGTTTTTTCGAATCTAATAGTAAACTCTCCGAGCCTTTTGCCCTAAAGGGATACCCCCCAGGGGCATTGGCCGGTAGGGTGCCACTGGAAACGGTGACGCCTCCCATGTTTGGAAAGGAGAGCTCAACGATTGCAGTTTCAGAGCGCCTTCTTTCCGAGGCGCTTTTTTGCTGCCGAGTTTCGATACGTGGAGGTGACGTTATGAGCAACGGAATACCACCGCTAAGACGGGTCCTGGCCAACAAGATGACAATTACCTTTGCCCTCCTCGGCTTGATAATTATGCTTTTTGTGTTGGTGCCACTGGCCAAGACGATATTCGGGTCAAGCCCGGGAGCGCTGTTCGATACCCTGATGGATGCCGAAGTGAGAGGTGCTATCTGGCTGAGCATATATGCGGCGTTGCTGGCTACCGTGGTTGGAGCGGTATTCGGCGTCCCCCTGGCCTACATCCTGGCGCGCTTCGATTTTCCGGGAAAGAGAACTGTGGAGGGGCTAATCGATGTGCCTATCGTGATTCCGCACACTGCGGCCGGTATCGCTCTGCTTTTTGTCTTCGGACGTAACTTCTTTGCCGGCAAGGCATTCAGCCTGGTAGGCATCAACTTCGTTGATTCGGTTGCCGGCATTGTTATCGCCATGCTGTTTGTCAGCATTCCATTCTTGATAGACTCGGCCAAGGAAGGGTTCAAGAGCGTGGATGTCAGGCTGGAGAAGGTATCACGCACCCTCGGCGCCTCACCGTGGCAGACCTTTTTCAGGGTATCTTTGCCTCTGGCGTGGCGGAGCATCCTTGCTGGCAACATAATGATGTGGGCGAGGGGGATAAGCGAGTTCGGCGCTGTGATGATATTGGCCTACCACCCCACGGTGGCGTCCATATTGGTAGCTGACAGGTTCGAGCAGTTTGGCCTGGATTATGCCACGCCAGTCGCGGCACTGCTTATCATCGTCTGCCTGGCCATATTCATCGGGCTCAGGACTTTCGTCTACAGGGGAGAGAAGGCATGATTGAGGTGAAGAAGCTATCAGTTGACTTAGGCGATTTCTTCCTCAAAGACGTCACCTTCGAGGTGAAGCAGGGTGAATACTACATCATCCTGGGGCCGACTGGAGCGGGAAAGACGGTGCTTCTGGAGTCTATTGCCGGACTCTATCCCATCAGGAGCGGTGAGATATGGCTAAACGGAAAGGAAATCACCAATCTTGAGCCGGAGAAACGGGGCATCGGTGTTGTGTATCAGGACTATGTCCTTTTCCCTCATCTTTCGGTAAAGGAGAACATCGTTTTTGGCCTGAAGTTGAGGGGACAGCCGAGGCAGGAAATTGAGGCTACACTTGAACGGCTGGTGGAGCTTCTGAACATCTCTCATCTTCTGGAGCGGAAGCCGACTACCCTGAGTGGTGGTGAGAGCCAGAAAGTAGCCCTGGCCCGGGCGCTGAGCGTTAAGCCGGAGGTGCTGCTTCTCGACGAGCCGTTGAGAGCCCTTGACCCCGAGACCAGGGAAGACATACAGCATGAACTACGGCGTATACACGAACGCTTGAATGTGACTGTTATTCATGTAACCCATGACTTTGAGGAAGCGGTGGCTCTGGGGGACAGGATTGCCGTTATCGGCGAAGGTCGCATAATGCAGATAGGGACATCGGAGCAGATATTTCGCCAGCCCAACTCGGAGTTTGTAGCTCGTTTTGCCATGTCACGGAATATCTTCAGCGGAGAGGTCCGCGATGGTGACGAGGAATGCGCTGCTATCGATGTGGGCGAGGTAGAGATTGCCGTTGCAACTGACTTGAGGGGCAAGTTTCACGCCTCGGTACGGCCTGAGGATATCCTTATCTCGACAGAGCCGCTTAAGTCCAGCGCTCGTAACTGTTTGCGCGGGGTTATCGGCCGTGTTGACGACAGGGGTTCGACGCTTTTACTTACCGTTGCCGTGCCGCCGGACTTCATCTGTCTGGTTACCCGCCGCTCTCTTGAGGAGATGGAATTGGCTCAAGGGAAAGAGGTCTATCTGACGTTTAAGGCTTCAGCAGTGCATGTATTTTAGCTGGCAGCGTTGGGAGAACCCAAGAATGTAGGGACAGGTCTTTAGACCTGTCCGAACGGGGGGTGGAGGACAGACCTTCAGGTCTGTCCCTACAGGATAGCAGCATTATATCGGTTTAATAGGCTTGGTCATTGCAAGGAGCATGGTGACGAAGCAATCCCAACAAACCCATACTGTCATTGCGAGCGAAGCGAAGCAATCTCGGTGGGGGGCGAAACACTCCCCCAAAGCCCTACCGAGATTGCCACGGCACTCCGTGCCTCGCAATGACATTGGTTGGCAATCCACCGAGATTGCTTTAGGCTGGAGTATCTGCTCCAGCCTACCCGGCCTCGCAACGACAAGGGAAGGGAGGGAATTCCAATGACAGGTATGAAAACAAAGTTATTCGCAATCATCGTGGCCATCTTGATAGCGCTGGTTGTGGTGCCGGGATGTTCCCGGCCAACACCTGAAGGGTCGTTTGAAGGCACGCTTGCCGTCTATCATGCCGGCAGCCTGGCGGTGCCTTTCCAGGACATGGGAGCCGAATTCAACAAGATTCACCCCAATGTAGAAATACGAAGGGACTCGGGCGGAAGCCGGAGCGAAATACGCAAGGTCACGGAATTGGGCAAAATAGCGGACATACTTGCCTCAGCCGATTACGCTCTTATCCCTGACATGATGTATCCTGAATTCGCTGATTGGTATGTTATCTTTGCCTATAACCGGATGGTACTTTGTTATACCGACCAGTCCAAGTTCGGGGACGAGATAAACAAGGACAACTGGTATGAGGTTTTGGACCGGGACGGTGTAGTTTATGGGCACAGCGACCCCGACCTGGACCCGTGTGGTTATCGGACGGAGATGGTATGGCAGCTGGCTGAGGAGCACTACAGCAAACCGGGCCTGTACGACAGTCTGCAAGTTGACGACATTCACAAGAATGTAGTCAGGCCAAAGAGCGTAGATTTGATCGCCCTGCTTGAATCGGGTGACCTGGACTACGCTTTCGAATATCTTTCAGTTGCCAAGCAGCACAGCCTCAAGTATGTTGAACTGCCGGAGGAGATTGACCTTTCCAGTGTTGAGTTTGAGGACTTCTATGCCACAGCCAAGGTGGAGGTAACTGGCAAGGAGCCGGGGACAACGAAGACTCTAACCGGGGCACCGATTGTTTACGGGATTACCATCCCCAAGAATGCCGCCCGCCCCGACCTGGCCGTGGAGTTCTTGAAGTTCTTGCTGGATAAAGATGGCCAGGCGGTAATGGAAAGGAACTACCAATCACCCGTGGTTCCAGCGGTAGCCAGTGACAAGAGCAAGTTGCCCGAAGAGCTGCGAGACCTGTGTATCGAGAACTGAGCTATTAACTAGCGACATCCCATAGGAAGGCACGGCGACAATAGACTCAAGCTCACCCCTTATGGTATGACATGCCAGCGTTTAACTTGATTTCACTTCACGCCCGATGCGGCACTGTACAGCCGATCCTTCCAGCTGATGCCTTTGCCAATTGCCTGTCGTGCACTGGCGTAGACAGCAGTTAGAAAAAGGAATGAGAACCCAACCGGGTGCAGGAAAGCCGAAACAGCGGGCTCCTTGAAATGGTTGTCTACTAGCCAACGCATAAGTAGTATCATAGTTACCTGGAAAGCGACAATGAATAGCCAATCGGCAGGGGCAGCCACCGCGAATAAACCATTCCAAAGCCAGTAGAACGGGGCCAGGAAGAAAACATAGCCAGCTACCATCAGTCCAACTAGCGCTACCGGGGATAACGCTGCCACTGAATACATCCACTTAATAAATCCCTCCCACATCGCCCCCACGTTCCGGTACATGTTACATGAAACCACTGGCGATAAATTGACCGCCACATGCCGGCCACCATGCCGGGTCACTTCAACCCCCAGCCAGACATCTTCCAGTATCCTAGACTTGACTGCGTTGTGCCCGTCAATCCGCCAGTATTCCTCTTTAGGAAACAGGAGGAACTGACCGATAGCCAGCGATGGCCTCGGTTTCTCGGAGCGCTGGGGCCACCACAGTGGTAGCCAGCTCATGATGACAAAGTATAGTACGGGCATTGCTATCTTCTGAGCGAAAGAAGTAGCAAGCTGACGAGGGAATCCAGATAGCAGGGAAGGTTTAAGCTCAATAGCCAGAGCAAGCACGCTGCGCAGCATATGAGAGGCGTGCGTGGTATCGGCATCAACAAACAGCAGCCAGGAACCTCCGGCCCTCTTAGCAAGCTGATAGCAGGCAAAGGGCTTACCCGCCCAGCCTTCGGGAAGGTGTTCACCTCTAATCAGTTGGACGCGGTCATCCATAGCCGCTGTCTGGCTCACGATGTCAGCGGTGCTATCTGAAGAGTTATCATCCAGGACTAAAATCTCAAAATTGGGGTAATCCTGTTTCTGCAGAGACTTCAAGCAGAATTCTATGTTTGCCTCTTCATCTCTGGCGGGAACGAGTACAGAGATAAAAGGTGCCGGTTCGGGTATCTTGCTACGACTATTTGGTGTCTTGAGGGTTCTCAGATTGAGGATGAGATTGAGCGCAAAGATGACCA
>JACNFS010000175.1 GCA_014384515.1 Dehalococcoidia bacterium
GCAAAATGGCTTATTCTCTAGGCGTAGATATCGGCTCTGTCAATGCTAAGCTGTCACTGATTGATGGTAACGGCACGGCCGTTCGGCTTGATACCGAAAAGATAACCTCCAGCCCTAAGGCTGCAGTCAATTCACTCATTGCCAGGCTAGGGGAGGGGTTCAATCTTGAGCAAATTGTCGCCGCTGGCGTATCTGGCTCTGGCAAGATTGTAATCCCCAAAGAACTCAACTGGGCAGAGTACAGCAGTTCACTATCGATTGCTTCAGGGTTGCTCCATTGTGATCCTGACGCTAAAGCTATCATACAAATTGGCGGCCAGAGCTCCCTTGTCATAGGGCTGCAAGACGGGTTGAGAAAGCCGTGGAAGGTAGTATCTAATCCCCTTTGCGCTGCAGGCACTGGAAGGTTCCTTGAGCAACAGGCGTACAGGCTTGGCATCAGCATGGATGACTTTGCTAGTCTGGCATTGAAATGCGACGATAGCCCGCCCAGGATAGCCGCCAGGTGCAGTGTCTTTGCCAAGACTGACCTTATTCATCTGCAGCAGAAGGGCGTCCCGGTCGAAGCAATGCTCTATGCGCTCTGCGAAAGCATTGCTCGGATGGTTGCTTCTCTCAAGAAGGGAGCTTTTGAGGAGCCAGTCTACTTTGTTGGCGGCGTTGCTGCCAATAGTGCCATAGCAAAGTCTCTCAATGATATGCTCTCTGCAAGGAACGGGCATCGAGTGCAGATAACCATCCCGGAAAACTACCTTCACATTGAGGCTTTGGGTTCGGCTTTACTTTCAGTGGGAAAGAGTTCGCGGGTGATTGTGCTGCCAGAAAGTGATACCCGGCAGCGCTATTTTGAAATGCCCGGGCTAGAGATTATTACCCTTCAAGATGGCAGGGCAGGTCAGAGGATAGAGAAACAGTGCACGGCCTATCTTGGGGTCGATGTTGGCTCTACCAGCACCAAGGCGGTGATAACTGATGAATCTGGCACCAGAGTCCTGGCAAAGAATTACCTGATGACGGCTGGAAGGCCTATCGATGCGGTCAAGGAAGTCTTTAGGAACTTGCTCAGGGATGGTGCGGACAAGGTCAAGATAGCTGGCGTGGGCGTCACGGGTTCCGGCAGATACCTGGTCGGCAGCTTCATAGGAGCAGACCTGATTAAGAACGAGATCACCGCGCAGACAAGAGCTGCCGCAGAGATAGATGCTGAAGCGGATATCATTGAGATCGGTGGTCAGGACTCCAAGCTTGTTATCAAGAGGAACGGCGTTGTCGTTGATTACCAGATGAACAAGGCATGTGCTGCCGGAACGGGAAGCTTCATTGATGAACTGGCTGAAATGCTTGGTGTTTCCGTAAACAATGGGGATTTTGCCGATCTGGCATTCGCAGCACCTTATACCATCGATCTGGGAACAAGATGCGCTGCCTTCATGGGGCAGGCAGTGGCTTCAGCTCAGCAGGAAGGTGTGCCGCTGGAGATAATCACAGCCAGCCTTTCCAACTCTATAGCCAAGAACTATCTGTCGAAGGTGGTCGGTACCAGAAGGCTTGGCAACAAGATTATCCTCACTGGAGCAGTATTCTACAACCAGGCTGTTGTTTCTGCCTTTCACAAGCAACTTGAAGGAAAAACCCTAATCGTGGCCGAGCAGAAAGAGGTCAGTGGTGCAATAGGTGTAGGGCTTCTGGCAAAAGAACAAATGTCGGGCCAAGAGTCAAGGTTCAGGGGATTCCAAGAGGTTGTGGACAGCGAGTGCACTCTTTCTACGTTCACCTGCAAGGGATGCGACAACAACTGCACTATTACCCGGATGCAGATGCCCAATGAGAAACCTACCTTCTATGGTAGCAGGTGTGACCGGTATGACAGCACGTTGAGCCAAGCAAGCAGGGAAACCTTCTTCGACGAGCGGGAAAGGTTGCTTTTTCGCGAATACGAGGAAGGTTCTGGTGAGGGGCCCTCGGTGGGGATTCCCAGGGCGCTCTTAGTATACGATTACGCGCCGCTGCTTATTGGTTTTCTCAACGCGCTTGGCGTCAGGGTCGTCCTCTCCAGCGGGACCACCAAGGAAATTATGGAGCAGGCGGTCGAGTTGAGTTACACCGACAGTTGTTTCCCTCTTAAGCTTCTGCACGGGCATGCAGCGATACTAAACGACGTCGATTACATTCTCTATCCTTGCGCTATCCGGCTGGGCGAAAAAGAGGGTGATGAGAACCAGAAATACTCCTGTCCTCTTATCCAGGCGTCCCCGTTCATAATACGCCAGGTGCTAGACCTTGGAGAACGGTTGTTGATGCCAATAATTGATTTCAGTCGGGGCAATGCTGATACGATAAGCAATCTTGCAGATGTGGCTGTGAAGATGGGGTTCAGCAGAGGCAAAGGCAAGGGGGCGGCCCTTGCTGGCATCGAAGCGCAGCAGAGATTCGAGGCTGATCAAGTAGCACTCGGCAAGAGGTTATTGGAGCAGCTGCGCGAAAGCGACCAACTGGGCGTGGTTTTCTTCTCCAGGTCCTACATGTCGCAGGATTCCGGGGCAAACCTCGGTATAGCCGAAAAACTTGCTCAGCTTGGTGTGGTGCCAATACCGCTCGACTTCTTGCCTCTTGCTTCAGTGGATCCCAAAACATACTCAGACCGCCCATACTGGTTCAGTGAGAGCAAACACATAGCTGGCGCTGCTATAACTGCATCAGATCCAAAGCTATATGGGTTGATACTGACAAACTTCGGATGTGGCCCGAATTCATTCGTACTCAGAATTGTGGAAGACATCATGGGTGGCAAGCCTCTGGGACAGCTAGAAATCGACGAGCATGCAGCTGAGGCTGGCATCGTTACCCGTCTCGAGGCCTTCGTCGATACCATCAAAGGATTCGCACCTTCCGATAAACAACGTGAAGTCAGACTCGAGGATATCTACAGGGGAACGTCTGCACTCATTAATTCGAAGAAGACTCTTCTCATACCTAGGATGGCACCTCACGCCGAGGTTGTGAGCGCGGCAATGGAGGCCTGTGGGGCCAGGGCAGTTGTCCTTCCCGAGCCAGATGAACGCAATCTCCTCTATAGCAACCAGGTGACATCGGGCGTAGAATGTCTTCCTTATCGCGTGTGCTTGGGCGACTTCATAAGGTTCTATCATGATAACGGCACCGACTTGAAAAACGTCGAAGGGTTTATGGCGGGATCATATGGTCCATGTCGCCTTGGAAAGTACGCTATAGAAGAGATGAGGGTACTCAGAGAAATGGGCATTGATCTTCCAATACGAACCACTGTGTCAAACAACGCCTATCGCGATTTGAACCTCGGCCCTGATTTTGAACGCCTTGCCTGGAAGGGCATTGTCGCCATAGATTATCTGCACAAGCTCCTGTGGCGTGCCCGTCCGTACGAGAAACGGGCTGGGTCAGCAGACATCCTGTTCGACGAATATACCAGCCGGATTGCAAACCGCGCTCGCAGGAAAGAGACTTTTGATGATGTCCTACGCCAGGCAGCCTGTGAATTCAGGTCTCTGATTGATCCTGGGATGACCAGAAAGCCGCTAATTGGCATTAATGGCGAGATCTTCTTGCGCTCCAATAGATTTAGCAACAGCGACCTGGTGAAAGTATGCGAAGATGCTGGTCTTGAAGTCGTCGTTTCTCCAATGGGGGAATGGATCAAATACACCTCATACAGGAATGTTGAGGACGCTATCAAAGCCCGAAAACTCAAGAAAACGGTAGCCAGCTACATAAGGAAGCTTGTACAAGAGCGTGATGAGCACTCGTTAGCCGCCCATTGCAGGGATTTGATTGATGTGAGAGAGCCCTCGACAGCGGATATACTTGAAAAGTCACGCCGATATCTTTCCCCGAAATGTGGCAGCGAGGCGATTCTCAGTATAGGTAGCGGAATCGAATGGATGGAGACTCCCCAGTTCGCCGGCGTGATATCGGTGATGCCCCACGGCTGCATGCCCGGGGGCATCGTTGCTGCAATGTCGGAAAAGCTCAGCAATATGTACCAGAAGCCCTGGATCAACGTCACCTATGACGGTTTTATGGAGACCAACAACCTCACAAGGATCAACGATTTTGCTGAAATCGTCAGATTCTGCAGTGAAGAGACGTGGGAAGGCGCCCAAACAAGTCATCTGGTCTGCAAAGGTCGATAGTCATGTTGACTTTTCCTCGTCGGAGTCGTATTCTATGCGACATCAAAACTGCCAGAGAGTTGCGATCAGATGAATATTTTGACGGAGTAAGCGGATGATGATTGCCGTAGATGCTCATGGTGGAGACTATGCTCCCCGCGAAGTAATCAAAGGGGCCATAGAGGCCGCTGAAGACTACAAGGTGGACATTGCTCTGGTGGGGAGGAAAAATATACTCGACATGCTGCTTAGAAGACATGCAAAGAAGTCAAGCCTTACCATCATCGAGGCCAGCCAGACCATTGAGTACAACGAGGATCCTTTCGAGGCGATCAGCAGCAAACCAGACTCATCAATCGTAGTTGGGACTAAGCTAGTAAAAGACGGAATTGCCTCTGCCTTTGTCTCTGCCGGCAACACTGGGGCGGTAGTAGTGGCAGCATTTCTTAACCTGGAGAAAATAGAAGGTATCCAGCGTGCTGCAGTTTGTGCCGTGTATGGCATCAACACTGGTAACCCAATTCTCATTATTGATGTTGGGGTTAATGTCGATTGCCAACCTAGCTTCCTGGTTGGCTTTGCTCAGCTCGGAACCATTTTCGCAAAAGAGGTTCTTGGCATCAGCTCACCGCGGGTTGGG
>JACNFS010000084.1 GCA_014384515.1 Dehalococcoidia bacterium
CATCAAATATGTCCTCGTTTTTCAGCACCTCCAGTCTAATCAGGTCAGTTCGAAGGAGCGGATAACTCTTAATCTTTGACACTTCCTCAGTCGTCTCGGTTTTCCAGGTACCGGGCAGGCCGCAAACAATAAGCAAAAAACCATTCCCCAACTTGTTTTCTATAAAGTTTGCAAACGGTTCTCTCAATCTATCGTCTCCTTCATCGTTTTGCGTATTTGCGAAGCGAACTGCAAAGACGCTGTTAGGTGAAGTCATTTTTACTAAAATGCATTATTTCTTACATAGAATGGGCCAACCATTCTTTGCTCGCCATCCTTGTTCAACTGCCAATCTTAAGAGCTTGTCTCCATTTGGAAAAACTTTACAGCTCGATACAACCACATAGGAAAAAGTCCACCTATAGCTACGCAAAGTCTCATAATTTGATAACCCCAGACAATAGGTCTTCGGATGGCCACGTTCATGTTCTCTTGCCCTTGCTTTGAGATTGGCTGCTTCTCCATTGTATACCACGTAATCCTCATTGTGGGACTGGATGGTAGCAATACCAAAGTCTTGTAATCTTGATGTACTCTTAATAGTCTCTGGAATATTAATATGGGCTTTATGTTTCGGTGGTGCAACAGATTTTAGCACAGCAATTGGTGTATTTGTCTTAATCAGATACCAGCCAGCTTCTGAGGGAATACTTTTTATCCATAAGGAGTCTTCAAAATTTATCCGCAAACATTTGAACTTCTGGTCAATTTCATCGATGCTACTTTTCATTACTTTATTCATGACCAATTGAGCCTCGAAAAGAATTTCGCCTAGCAGCCATATAGACGAACTCAGAGTTCGCCTAATCCGATCTAGCCTACTCTATTCCCAATATATCATATATACGATTCGGCAAGCTCGAAATAACTGCTGGCGGCAGCCAGATTTCTTGCCTTTTCCTCCTCTGGAATATAGGGGTCATCCAGCTTGAAGCTTTCCACTTTGCCTCGAACATAAGCTCGGTAGCATTTGTAGAAGTCCAGAAGCTGGAGCAAGTCCTCATCCTGGCTCAGGCGGACATAGGCATTGGCGAAAGCCTGAGAAAGGTCAGCCCGCTGGTGATGGTCTATGTCCATGGCCAGGAAGGCAACTTCGGAGGCTACATCACCATATCTAAACCTGTCATTGAACTCAATGCAGTCGTAGATATGAATTCCGTCGCCAAAACAAATGTGGGCAGCATGAAGGTCGCCATGGCAGTCCCTTATCCTGCCCTCCTGGACTCGTTTCTGGAACAGGGACCTATTCGCCTTGATAAAGCTGTCGGTGTAGGCCTTGATACGGTCATATTTGGCAGAAGGGATGGAGATACCCACATATTTCTTGGTCTGGCTGAAGTTCTCTTCGGTGTTTGTCGTAATAGTGTCCAGTTTCCCGTAGGCGCTAATCTCCGGGCTTGTCACCGCCTTATCGTGGAATGCCGCCAGTTTCTCAGCTACATTTACCACCATATCCTCGGTCACTCGGTTCAAGGGAAGAAGGCTATCCATCATCTGCTCTCTGGGAAGCTGCCTCATTTTCACTGCGTATTCAATCGTCTCCCCTTTGCCTCCAATGTGAATTTGTCCTTCCCTTCTGACTATGGATGCTACTTCCAGGTAAGTATCGGGGGAAAGGCGTCTATTGAGTTCTACCTCCTGGTGGCAGAAAAAGCGGCGCTTTTCCAGCGTTGTATAGTCCAGATAGCCCAAATCAACGGGTTTCTTAACTTTGTACACGTAATCACCGGTGAGAAAGATGAATGACATCTGAGTTTGCACTAGCTCTATCCTTTGAGGATTGTGAGGATAGGCTTCCGGTTTAAGTAGTGCCTCAACTAAAACTGGCGGCTTTGACATGGCCCATTTGATTGGTTGCCAAGTATTGAGCCTCAAGCTCCGAAGCTAAAGAGGGGTCTGGCGCCGTCTCCATCAGAGTACTTATCCCCAGCGAATACCGCGTGCCCCATCTTTACTCTCTTGCCCATTATCTCCATAGTTGCCTTATCTGGCTCAATCCCGGCCAAGTTACCCATTATCCAGGGGCCTTCGTCGAGTTGGACGAGCACTATGATGTAAGGTGCCTCGGCTTCACGCTCTTCCGGAGGCACGAATACGGTGGTAAAAGTCTGGATTTCACCCTTGCCACTTAATTCGATGACATCCATATCTGTACCAGCGCATTGTCCGCAGGTTATTTTCGGCGGCACCGTAATTGTGCCACACTGCTTGCACTTCAATCCCAGTAGCTTATCTTGTTTAAGTGCCTCGTTATAGTCTTTGAAACTAAGCTTGTGTTCCACTTTTAGCCTCCTTCGGAATCAGGCCGTAGCTATATGTTACCAACCTCTCTTCAGAATCAAATTGACAATCGTCCCGCCATCTCCTCCGAGTGTGTCAGTCATGCCTGTTTTGGCTCCTTCGACCTGACGCTCGCCACATTCGCCTCTTAACTGCTTAACTATGTCGTACACCTGAGCGGTGCCGGTGGCGCCTATAGGGTGTCCCTTAGATTTCAGCCCACCGGAGGGGTTTACAGGTATCTTGCCTCCAATCTTGGTTTCACCTCTTTCGACAGCTTCGCTGGCCTTACCGAACTCAAAGAAGCCGAGGCCTTCAAGGGCAATAATTGTAGCTATGCTGAAGCAATCGTGAAGTTCACAGACATCTATATCCTTGGGGCTAAGCCCAGCCATGTCGTAAGCTTGTTTGGCAGACAACTCTCTGGACCTAAGCCTTGGCAAATAATCCTTTTGGCTGAGCAGATTGCCGGCGGAAGCCTGGCCGATGCCGACAACATAAACCGGCTTATCGGTCAGCTTTTTTGCCTTCTCTTCCGAGGCCAGAACAATGGCTGAAGCGCCGTCGGAAAACGGACAGCAGTCGAGGAGCTGGAGTGGCTGGCATACCATGAAGCCGTCGAGCACCTTGTCCATAGTTATCTCTTTCTGGAAGTGAGCTTTAGGGTTAAGCGCACCGTAGTAATGAGAGTTAACGGAGACTTGAGCCATTTGCCGCTTAAGCTTTTCTAGAGGTATGCCGTGTTTTTTGGCGTAGAGGTGTGTTAGCATGGCAAAGACGCCAGGGAAGGTGATTCCGGCTGGGTATTCATAGCGGCTATCGCTGCCCATGGCAAAGGTTCGAGTGGCCAGAGGTGTCCCCATCTTGGCCGCTGTTTCGGTGCCGCCAGCCAGGACTACATCATAGAACCCTGAAGCCACCCACATGAAGGCATCTCTTGCCGCGGCACTGGCTGAGGCGCAGGCGTTTTCATATTTGTTGGCTGGGACATTAAAGGCACCGATGTAGTCAGCAGCGAAGGCTTGTGGCTGCCCTTGCCCTTCGGAGAAGTCTCCTAGAACATTACCCACAAACAGAGCTTGAATATCCTTCGGTTTCAAATTCGCCTCGTTTATGGCGTCCATGGCGGCTTCACCAAATAGCTCCACGCACGTCTTGTCCTGCTTGCCGCTGAATTTTGTCATCCCAACACCGATTACAGCTACTTTTCTCAAATGTCTATACCTCCCTTAGTTGAACTCCGCCTCATTTTATCAGCTTTGGGCGGCATTGGCTACAGAACGCGGCTTGTTTCCAGTCAGTATCAGCCAAACTGTTGGAAAAGTGCATTACACACTTCGTATCCTGGCAGTGCCCCAGGCCAAAGGTGTGTCCTAGTTCGTGAACCGCCTCTTTGGTTGCTCTATCCAGAAACAGGACTTCGTCTGAGGGCAACCCATAGTATTCCTGTCTGAGACGGCACAAGGATATGATGGCTACCCCGGAGACTGTGTCAGCTTCACCGAATACGAAGTTCAGCCCTGGGGCGTAAAGGTCAGCGTCGACGATGCCCAGAAGCTTTTCATCCTTTGTCACACCTGGTGTTTCTAGCTTGCCGAGCAATACTGAAGCGAGGTATTGGCTCCGTTTTGGGTCGTAGGCTTGGTCAAGATTCTGAACTTGTGGGGTTATCTCCACGGGGCAGCCAAAAGTTCGATTAAGTCTTTCTTTCAGCTCTTCCAGTATATTATTATCAATGTTGCCTATTGGCTTGAGGCTTAGTTTCATCAGCGGTTGGGTTTAGCCAGCTTATTACCTCTCTCAGCGCCTGGTCGCGATTAGCTCTGCTAATCTGGAACACCTTTACCCTGGGGTGGCGCTTTATTTCGTCGGCGAAGGGGTGGGGGTTAAGCATGATAGTGCCGAGAACCTTCTTGCCGCTGTCTATGGCCTTCAGTACGGCTTCTTTGAACCCGGGTGAGAAAAGCTCCATCTTGCCGATTTCGTCAACGACTATTAAGTCACTTTCGTCTATTGCTCGATGAAGGGCCGCAACACCAACCTTGTCCAAATTGTTGGTATCAACGCCGTATTTGCCTACCCGATGGTGACTGGGGACATCGATGTGTGCCAGTATGGCCTGCTGCCCATCCAGGGTGGTAATTCTGAAGCCCTGTCTTGTGCCGCCGCTTCTTATCTCCTCGGTATAGAAGCCGCCAGCCTTGGCTTTTGACCTGGCTATCGCCTGTCTAATGACAGTAGTTTTTCCTGTCCCTGGGCCACCGGTTAGGAGGTAGACAGTTGCCATCAACTATCTGCTGCTGGTTCGGTCTTCTTCTTCCTGGCAGGCTTCTTTGGTGCTTTTGTCGTCTCCGGCTGAGCAACCTCT
>JACNFS010000111.1 GCA_014384515.1 Dehalococcoidia bacterium
AGGGTCAAGACTGATGCCGGTTCTCATGAGCTCGAATTGCTTCTCCAAATCACTTCCAATGGTGACAAAGGTTTCATGTGTGTTCAGGCCGAGATCGGCATGAGGACAGTCCAGGCCTAGATAAAGGTTGAAAGTGGATGCGCCCGCAGACCATGCCCCCAGGCGCCTCAGATACCAGTCGGGAATCTCGTCCCTTCCGATGAGGTCAAGACAGGCTATCATAGGGTTGGCGTTACACACCACGTATGGGCTGACGACCTCTGTGCCATCCTCTGCCACTACGCCCCGCAACTTGCCGCCAGAGCTGAGAATTCGTGCCGCTCCGTTGTTTAACCATACCTCTCCACCGTACTCCTCGATGGTGTCAACGAAGGCTTGAGATAGCGCCTGCGACTTCCCTTTTATGTGTGCCGGTCCAAACTTGAGATAGCTCACCGTGCCCAAAGCGTAGATTAGAAATGACATCTTCGAGGGAGGTTGGCAGTAATAGCCGCAAGTCTCACCTAGAACGGCGCGAGCCTTTTCGTCAGATACCTCTGGATTAAGCACATCAGCCAGGGTGCGACCAAAGTTGGCCAGCAGTGTAGGAAATTCTGAGGGCTGTTCCATAACCCGCTTCGTGCCCACACGATTTGCCCTCAGTGCCTCCTCAGCAAAATTGAACATGATGGAGGAGAAGCGCTTTATTCCCTGGGCATCCGCAGGAAATTGATTACACAGGACCTCTTCGAAGTTTTGACGTCCCAAGGGTAGGGTGATATCCACACCGGGAAGTACAGCGCGATAGAAATCGGGGATGGGGATAAACTCCACCTTGCGGGCCACCCCGCATTCGTTCAATATCCTGCGAACGGGCCCTTGATTGTTCTCGCTTCCCAACCCGGAAAGCTCATGCAGGGCGATCTCGAACTCGAAGCGTCCTCGGGTGAACGAGGAGGCATATCCCCCGGGAATGTTATGTTTTTCCAGAAGTAATACCTTTTTCCCCGCCTTGGCGAGAAACGTTGCAGCGGTAAGACCTCCCAGGCCAGCTCCCACCACCACGACATCGTAATCTTTCATTGTTTTTCCTACCTCCTTTTGTTTTACGTCAGTCTATTTTGGATGAGTTCTTCACCGTATCGTCTCGCTCGAAGACATTGTGTTGAAGGAGGATAAAACATCTCGTCGCTTTTCCATGCTTTCTCAGGTTACCACTGAAACAAGGAGGGGCAGTGCTTATGAGCGTTTAGGCCACTGTGGCAGTATTATACCATTTGTTTCCGCCTTGTTGTGTGAGCCTGCAGGCTCGATGTCTCCCTCTCTGCATTTTGAAGAACTTCCCGTCCCCCACCCCGCTATCTTACTGCGACACCTCGCAGTCGCTGGCTACGGTGAGAAGGCTTTTGGTCTTGTGTTGCTGTGTAAGCTATGGCCAGTGCAAGCATGGTAGGGCGCCTTCCCATTGGAAAGCCAAAAGCATGGCGGCCGGCATCTCCACAGGGTAAAGTCCAATCTCCGGACATTGCACATGAACTCGAATCCCATCGGGGTCGCATTGGGTTTTCTCCGTTCAGTATTCCCAAGCTGCAAATGGGCTTGACCAAGGAATTGAGGAGGCCCGCGTCATCTGCTGGGCAGGGGATGGGTGACAGGGACTTATGCTTCGGCTGTTCAAGAAATCGCCTTTACGAGGGACCTGCAACCGCCCTGTCGGCACAGCTTGGCCAGCCGCGCAATTTGGAACCGCGGCCAAGCATGTCATGCAGAAGAAGTCAGGCCGAACTTACCCGTGGTAACTAGCCTAGCTTGCGCAGTTCTGCTCTCAGTACCTTGCCCAAAAGATTCTTTGGCAGTGCCTCCACGAATTGGACTGTCTTCGGTGTCTTGAAGGTGGGCAGGCGTTCCTTGCAAAAGGCAATTATCTCCTCTTCACTAGCCTGCTTACCGGCTTTGAGAGCTATGAAGGCCTTTATCTCCTCGCCGTACACTTCATCGGGGATGCCGATAACTCCGGCTTCGGCCACCTTGGGATGCTGGTGGAGAACCTCCTCCACCTCTCTTGGTGACAGATTCTCCCCGCCCCTGATGATGATATCCTTCTTGCGGTCGGTGATGTAGAAGTAGCCGTCGGCATCCACATACCCTATGTCGCCGGTGTAGAGCCAGCCGTCCCTGATGACCTGAGCTGTCTCCTCGGGCAGGTTCCAGTAGCCCTTCATCAGTGTGGGGCCTTTGACTACGATCTCGCCCACCTGCCCCGGTGGGAGCTCACGACCGTTCTCATCGAAGACCTTCATCGTATTGCACTTCAGTAAGCACTGACCGATGGAACCGTACCTTGGCGTAGCATCTGCTGGCTGTCCTGAAGTAGTGGCTCCCGACTCGGTCAAGCCCCAGCCTTCCCTTATGTCGATTCCCACCTTCTCCTTCCATCTTCGGGCCACCTCCACAGGGAGTGGTGCCGCGCCAGAGTTACAGTCCTCCAGTGAGCTTAGGTCGTACTTGTCCAAGTTGGGGAAGTCTAACATCTGGATATACATGGTGGGTACTGCGGCCATGTGAGTAACCCGGAAGGCCTCTATGGTCTTTAGCGCTTCTTCAACATTCCACCATCTCAGCACGACCGACTTTCCTCCCACGAGGGAGCCTAGGTTACTGAATGCGATGCCATATGAGTGAGATAGAGGTAGCACACCCATGCTGACTATGGTTCGGTTCACGCCGGTAACCTTTTGCACTACTTGAACGAGGTGAAGTGTTTTGGGATTTATTGCCTGGCTGGTTAGCTGTAGGGTCACCGGACGGCGGACAAGGAGGTACTCGTAGAATGCCAGGGAGTTGATGTAGAGGGAATAATGGGTGTGCATGACCCCCTTGGGCTGGCCGGTGGTGCCCGCGGTGTATATGAGAGCCGCCAAGTCATCGTTGTCGGTCTCTTCTAGCACCAGTTCATCCGAGCTATCTGACATCAGCTTTTGATAGGAGATGGTGCCAGGAACGTCGTCCCCATCTGTCAAGATGACATGCTTCAGGTCGGGGGCATCTCTCTGTGCCTCTCGAATCCAGCCCAGGTAATCTGTGCTGGTCAGGATGGCTTTTGCCCCGCAGTCGCGATATATGTAGGCGGCCTGGTCGGGCCGCAGCAGCGGATTCAGTGGCACAACGACAGCCCCTATCTTGTATATGGCCGGGAAGGCTGAGAACACCGGCGGGCTGTTGGGCATCTGTACCGCCACTCGGTCATCCTTGCCAATGCCGAGGGCCTTCAGTGCGTTGCCCAGGCGGTTGGCGTTGCGGTTTGTCTCAGCATTAGTGTACCATTTCCCTTCGAAGTGAACGCTTTCATACTCGCCGAACCTCTTAATGTTATCCTCGATAAGGCTGCCGATGTTCATAGTCCCTCCTTTAAGCCGACGTCTCCGATTCCACTCGGTAATGACGATGGGCAAACACCATCATTGCTTTCGAGACCAATGGTACCTCTGTGGCTGCTGGCCGTCAATCCCCCCTCTGAGTGCCACAGAAATCCTGAGTCTCCCGTATTGGATGGAGGGAGACTACTGGGGCAGGATTAGGCCATTGGGGTTCGATCGATGAAGTCCAGGATGTGCCGGGCGATTTCCTTACCCTTTTCCTCTTGGAGAAAGTGACCGGCACCCTTAATCACAATTTCGGGCTGGTCTTTGGCCGTAGGTATGAGCCGACGGAAGAATTTATCGCCGCCTCGTGTAACGGGATCGCCGTCAGAGAACATCACCAGGACTGGCTTGTCCCATTTGGACAGAGCCTGCCGAGCCTGCCGCATCTCAGCGGCACCGGGGTCGTTAGGGTGAATGGGTACAAGCAGAGGCCACGCCGCAGCACCGGCCTTGTAAGAGGCATCGGGAAATGGGGCGTCGTACGCGGCGATGACTTCTGGTGGAATGCTGTCAGGGTGTACAGCACTGGTGCATATGACGCGCCCGATGGACATGTCAGGCGTTCTTTCGACGAACTGTCGCCATCTTAGAAATCCCTCGCCCATCGGTTCGTCGCCGGTGGGCAAACCGGTATTCATGATGACCAGCCTGGCAAACCGCTGCGGTATCTCGGTTGCAACGGGTAAGCCAATCTCTCCACCCCAGTCTTGCCCGACGAGTGTGATGCCGTCAAGCGCCAGCGCCTCTATGAAACCTGCCAGTATATCGTGGTGCATCTGGAACGAATATGCTTCGCGCTCAGTGAGCTTGTCTGATTTCCCGAACCCGATGAAATCCATGGCAATGACACGATGGTTGGCCGCTAGAGGTGGAATCATTTTGCGGTACAAGAAAGACCAGCTGGGTTCACCGTGCAGGCAGAGAATGGTCTGTCCCTTTCCTTCGTCCACGTAGTGCACGCGCATTCCGTTGACCTCAACATAGTGTGGCGCGAAGGGATAACCGGGCAGGTTGTTAAAACGTTCGTCTGGTGTGCGGATAACCGGCATGTTTTACCTCCTTTATGCCGTCTCCATGTAGTAGATGCAGCTACTTCTTGACATAAGGTAACTGGCTAGCTCAGGCAGCAGCTAGAGCAGCATTGATTTCCTTTTTGGCTGATTCAGATGTTTCACGTGCCAGACTGGCTTCGAGAACCTGCTTCGCCTGGCTGCCCCC
>JACNFS010000179.1 GCA_014384515.1 Dehalococcoidia bacterium
TCCGAAAGATGGGAGTTTGCCCAGAGGTGTGAAAGGGAAGGCCTTACATTTGTGGGACCGAAGTCTGAGGTCATTAACAGCATGGGTGACAAAGCTCGCTCTCGGGAAATCGCCACGAGCCTTGGCATACCAATTCCACCGGGGAGCGGCATATTGAGCGGTGTTGAAGAGGCGAAAGAATGGGCGGGCAAGCTCTCGTTTCCGGTTATTCTTAAGGCGGCAGCTGGTGGTGGCGGAATAGGAATGAAAAAAGTTGAAGGGATGGAGGAGGTGGAGGAGGCTTTTGATGAGGCTTCAAATCGGGCGAGATTGGCTTTTGGTGATGACAGGGTCTATATTGAAAAGTATCTAGAGTCTCCTCATCATATAGAAATTCAAATTCTGGGTGACGAAGACGGGAACGTGGTTACCTTTCCAGAGAGAGAATGTTCGGTACAAAGACGACATCAGAAGGTAATTGAAGAGTCCCCTTCTCCCTTTGCTACCTCTGAATTGCGATTGGGGCTCAGACAAGCAGCCCGACGGTTGGTTCAGGAGCTTGGCTATACCAACGCCGGGACTGTAGAGTTCGTCGTCGACAAAGACCGGAATTTCTATTTCTTGGAAGTAAATACTAGGCTTCAGGTGGAGCACCCGATTACGGAAATGATTACCGGTTTTGACCTGGTTGAACAGCAAATCAGGATTGCCTCCGGTGAACCTCTGTCCATCAAAGAAGATAACTTAAAATGGAAAGGGTGGGCTCTTGAATCCCGGGTCTATGCTGAAGATTCAGAGAATTTCTATCCGTCCCCGGGTAAGATAATCTGTTATACAGAACCTTCTGGCGATGGAATAAGAGTTGATTCTGGATACAGAGCTGGAGATACTATTACCCAGTTCTACGACCCTTTGATTGCCAAGTTGGTTGTTTGGGGAGAAGACAGGAGCAAAGCCATAATAAGGATGCTGGAAGCTCTAGCTGATTATGAGATTACTGGTATCAGGAATAACATTGACTTCTTGAAGAAGGCTTTTGGTTCTGAATTGTTCCAATCAGGAAGTTATGATACGCATTTCATACCAAGGCTAAAGGAGGGAAAGAATGGCTGACATAATGAGGCAGGAAGTTGAAAAGCTCTCAGGCCTCCGTGAGCAAGTCAAGAAGATGGGTGGGGAAGAGGCTGTCAACAGACAGCATGAGCGAGGGAAACTGACTGCACGCGAGAGGCTTGACCTTCTAATTGAAAAAGGGACCTTTGTTGAAGTTGGTATGCTTGGTAGCGAGTTAGGTGTTGACAAGCTTGTTCCTGCTGATGGAGTTGTCACTGGCTATGGCAAGCTAAATGACGGTGTTACCGTTAGAGATGTAGCCGTGATAGCCTACGATTTTACGGTAAGAGGCGGCTCTATGGCAGTCGTCGGCGAGACCAAGGCGAACAAGATAAGGGAGATTGCTTTCAAACAGAGGATTCCCATAATATGGCTGATAGACTCGGGAGGTGCCAGGGTAAGTGGCGGAGGCCTCAGCGGTGAAAGAATACCCTACTTTGCTGATTCGGGTTATCTCTTCAAGGAAGAATCGCTGATGTCTGGCGTAATCCCTCAGATTGCAGCTATGATGGGGCCTGGATTCGCCGGTACAGCTTATATCCCCGGCCTTTCCGATTTTGTGCCTATGGTGAAAGGGAGATGTTTCATGGGTCTGGGGGGTCCCGCTCTGGTCAAGATGACGATAAGAGAAGACTTGACAGAAGATGAACTGGGAGGCTCCAAGATTCACTGTGAGATAAGCGGTTGCGGTGACCTGGAAGTAAACTCAGATGAGGACTGTATTAAGGCGATAAAGCAGTATCTCTCTTTCTTTCCTCAAAACTGTGACCAGAAGCCGCCCCGAGCAGAATGGCAGGAAGACCCAATGAGTCTGATTGCTGACGGTATATTGGATGTTCTGCCGGATAATCGTCGCGAAGCCTACGATATGCATGACCTCATGAAATATGTTGTGGACGACGGTTACTTCTTTGAGATCAAGCCCAAATGGGGAAGGAACATTATCGTCGCTCTGGGGAGGATAGCTGGTTATCCAGTGGGAATCATAGCAAATAACCCCATGTTTTATGGCGGTGTCATTGACGTAGATGCTGCTGACAAGGCTGCCCGGTTTGTGTGGCTCTGCGATGCTTTCAACATCCCGCTTCTTTTCCTTGCTGATGTTCCTGGGTATATGGTAGGGTCTAAAGCAGAGAAATCTGGGATTATCAGGCACGGTGCCAAGATGATTCATGCTGTGTCCGAAGCTACCGTTCCCAAATTCACCGTGATTGTCAGAAAAGCCTACGGTGCCGGCTATTATGGCATGTGTGGCAGAGCGTTCGACCCCGACTTGCTGGTTGCCTATCCCGGGGCTGAGATATCAGTTATGGGTCCTGAAGGCATGGTGTCCATTTTTGCCAGAAAGCAATTAGCCGAAGCTGAGAAACCTGACGAAATGGTGGAACAACTTGCCCAGGAAATAAGGCCGCAGTTTAGAATCGATAAGACAGCCGTCTTGGGCATCGTAGACGATGTCATTGACCCCAGGGAAACCAGGAGGGTCTTATTTCGTGCCCTTGAGTTTACCAAGGACAAGAAGATATTCAGGCATCCCAGAAAGCACGGGGTCTACCCGGTTTAGGAGGTCTTGAATGTATCAGACCATAATGGCAGAGGCAAAAGACAAAGTAGGCAGGATTACTCTATCTCGAGAGGAGAGGAGAAATGCAATCTCGCCGACGATGATGACTGAACTTCTGGATGCCTTCAGAGAATACGATGATGACTCAGATATCCTGGCTATTGTGCTTACCGGAGCTGGCAGCAAGGTCTTCTGCGCTGGTGCTGACTTCGGCGAGTCTATGGGTGCTACCTCAAGCTTTCTCGACCGGTATGAGGGCCAGAGGAAATTCGTCGAATTGTTCAAGATAATTAAGGGCTTGAAGAAACCTTTGGTCGGCCGCATTAATGGTCATGCCTTAGGTGGCGGACTTGGCCTAGCTTCGGCTTGCGACATAGTCATTGCTGCTGAGGATTGTCGGTTTGGAACGCCAGAAATAAACGTCGGGCTCTTCCCTTACGTGATTATGGCAACCTTGATCCGGTTCAGTTCTGCTCCGAAACGACTTCTGGAGATGATGTTAATTGGGGAAAGGCTTGATGCCAAGGAGGCATTGCAGCTCGGTCTGGTAAATTATGTTGTGCCTCGAGACCAACTGGATGCGAAAGTTGACGAAATTGCCGGGAAAATAGTCAAAAAGAGCCCGGCTATCCTCAGGCTTGGCAGAAGAGCCTTTTACACCATGCGGGACATGGAGTATGAGAAGGCATTGGAGTATTTGTGCTCGATGCTGGCGATTAATACGATGGCTGAAGACGTGGCTGAGGGTATTGCCGCTTTTATGGAAAAGCGTGAACCAGAATGGAAAGGAAAATAGCGGAAAGGAGCACCTATGGCCATAGAAGACAAAGTCGTAATAACTGCTGCCTTAACCGGAGTCGCAGCCAACAGGGACCAATGCCAGTGGATTCCTTACACACCCCAGGAAATCGCCGACGAAGCCCTACATGCCTACAATGCTGGAGCTTCAGTAGTACATATTCATGCTAGGGAATATGACGGCACCCCATCCTGGAGGGTAGAGATTTTCAGGGAGATTATGGAAGAAGTCAGGAAAAGATGCCCTATTATAATAAACTTCTCCACCGGGGCTGTAGGCATAGACAGGGAGGATAGAATTGCTCATATTCGAGAGTTGAAACCGGAGATTGCGGCTCTAAATATGGGGACGATGAACTATGCCAAATACAGCCGGAAACGGAAGGACTTCGTCTTCTCCGTCGTTTTCCAGAATCCGTTCGAGGACATAATGTTCTTTTTGGATGCTATGAACAAGAATGGCGTGAAGCCGGAGTGTGAGTGCTTCGACCTTGGGCATTTAGAGAGCATATTCCCGTTAATGGATATGGGCTTACTTAAGCATTTTCAAATAAGCCTGATTATGGGTGTAGTTGGGGGGCAGGGTGCCACTGCGAGAAATCTGGCTCACTCAGCCAGTTTGGTCCCTCCCGGAATAGCCTGGGAAGAGATAGGTATTGGTCAGGACCAATGGCTCTTGGTAGCCACTGCTCTAGCCCTGGGCGGGAATGTCAGGGTTGGACTTGAAGACAATTTTTACCTGTCACCGGGAGTGGTGGCGGAAGGAAATGGACCATTGGTGGAAAAAGCAGTGAGAATGTCACGGGATATTGGCAGGGAGCCAGCAACGGTAGAGGAAGCCAGAGCGATTTTGGGGGTGCGTGAAATGGGATCAAGCTAAGGGAGACAATTGAGTTAGCTGTGACGGAGGTACTTTCGCCCATTACAGGCAGCGTCTGGAAAATTGTCGTAGAGCCCGGTGCGCAGGTTAGCGAGGGTGAAACTATTGCTATTCTTGAGTCTATGAAAATGGAGATCCGGGTGAAGTCTCCTTGTAATGGTAAAGTGGTCGAGCTCAAAGTAAACGAGGGTGATTCGATCTTGGAAGAGGATGTTG
>JACNFS010000121.1 GCA_014384515.1 Dehalococcoidia bacterium
ACCATCGACGGACGGCAAATAACAGCAAAGAGCGAGATAACCATATTCGAAGCTGCGAGCGAAGCAGGCATTTACATCCCCAGTCTTTGTGCTCATCCCAACTTGCCGCCTTCAGAGGAATGCGGATTATGTTTAGTGGAAATTGAAGGCGAGCCCGAGTTTGTCATTTCATGCACCACAAAGGTAGCTGAGAATAATATGGTGGTTCGCACTGACACGCCGGAACTCCGGCAGAGACAGGTTCAGGTCTTGGAGAAGATTCTATCTGAGCATCCCAATGCCTGCCTTACTTGCTGGCGCAAGGAGCGCTGTCAACCGTTTGATGTGTGTTTGCGGGATGTAGCAGTGACTGAACGCTGTGTTACCTGTCCTGAAAACGGGCGCTGTGAACTGCAGAAGGTGGCTGACTACCTGGATATCGAGATGGCAACCATCCCTTATCAGTATAGGGGACTGCCAGTGAATAGAGACAATCCCTTCTTCGACCTGGATTACAATCTGTGTATTGCTTGTGGGCGGTGTGTTAGGGCTTGTCGAGATTTGAGGGACGTAAAAGCCCTGGATTTCATTGAACTGAATGGCTATCGGGTAGCTGGGCCTTTGAAAGGCAGCCACAAGGACTCGGGATGCAAGTTTTGCTTTGCCTGCGTCGAGGTTTGCCCCACTGGAGCACTTGTGGACAGGGAAGCGAGATACCACCTTATCTCCGATTGGGAAGGTTACGTAGTTCCGTGTCGCCAAGCTTGCCCGGCTCATATAGACATACCTCGTTACTTGAATCTTATCGCCCAGGGAAAATATGGTGAGGCCGCAGCCGTAATACGAGAGAAGGTCCCCTTTCCTGGGGTGCTGGGGCGTGTCTGTGTACATCCGTGTGAGCAGGCATGTCGACGCGATCAACTAAATGACCCGATTTGCATAAAGTTTCTCAAGCGCTTTGCTGCTGACCAGGATACTGGATTATGGAAGCAAAATTCCAAGGTAGCAGCACCAACAGGCAAGCGGGTAGCCGTGGTTGGCTCGGGACCAGCCGGCTTAACTGCGGCCTATTACGTGGCTAAACTAGGACACTCAGCAACGGTTTTCGAGGCGCTACCGCAAACCGGAGGGATGCTGCGGGTCGGTATCCCGGCCTACCGTTTGCCACGAGAAACTCTGGACGCCGAAATTAAAGAGATAGAAAAGGTAGGCGTTGAGATAAAAACCAATACAAGAATCGAGTCACTGGACAGCCTCTTCGAGCAAGGCTACGATGCCATATTTCTGGGTCTGGGGGCTCACCGAGGAACCAAGATGGGCGTTGATGGTGAAGATAGCCCTGGAGTAATAGACGGCGTGACCTTCCTTCGCCAGGTCAGCTTGGGCGAGAAAGCAAAAATAGGCAAGAAGATAGCCATAATTGGCGGTGGCAATGCAGCCATAGACTGTTCCCGAACTGTACTTCGCCTGGGTGCTAAAGAAGTGACCATAATTTACCGTCGCACCCGGGCTGAGATGCCAGCCGCCGCCGAAGAGATCGAAGACGCCATACATGAAGGAGTAGAAATCATATTCCTGGCGGCACCCAACCGGGTAGGCGTTAAGGATGGACATGTTGAGCTGGAATGTCTGCGGATGAAGCTGGGGGAGCCGGATGCCAGCGGGAGACGCCGTCCAGTGCCAATAGAGGGAAGCGAATTCACTTCGCAATTCGACAATGTAATAGCTAGCATCGGGCAGGCTACCGAAGTTCCGACACAGTTTGAGGTAGAACTGGGTCGGGGCAATGTCATTAAGGTAGACAGCGAAACACTGGCCACTAACCAGGAAGGTGTATTTGCCGGTGGTGACGTTGTTAGTGGGCCGGCATCAGTTATCGAAGCCATTGCTCAGGGCAGGCAGGCAGCCAGCTCTATTGATAAATACCTGGGCGGCAACGGCATTATCGACGAGTCCCTAGTATCTGCTGAGACGCCTGATCCTCGGTTGGGAACCGATGGCGACTTCGCTGACAGACGCCAGGTAAGTATGCCCAGTCTGGACACCAGTCAGCGTTTGGCCAACTTCATAGAAGTGGAGCTTGGATATGATGAGGCAACAGCCATAGAAGAAGCAAAGCGTTGCTTAAGATGCGACCTTAGACTTCAACTGTCTTCACCCATGTTGCCACCGGTCAGAGTCAAATCTGCTTAGTTTTGGAGACAACTATGTATAGAATTGTGACTAAAGAGAAACTTGGTCCTGTTACCGATTTCATGGAAGTTGAGGCCCCGGAAGTAGCCAAGAAGGCTAAACCAGGCCAGTTTGTTGTTATTCGCATCGATGAGGTTGGCGAACGCATTCCACTTACACTAGCTGATTGGGATGACAATGAGGGCACTGTCAGTCTTGTGGCCATGCAAGTGGGGACTTCTACACATAAACTGGCTTGTCTCAAAGCTGGTGACCACATATTGAATCTGGTAGGTCCGTTAGGTTTGCCTTCAGAAATAGAGAGATTTGGCACCGTGGTCTGTGTTGGTGGCGGTGTTGGCATAGCACCTTTATTTCCTATAGCCAGGGCTTTAAGGCAAGCAGGAAACAAGATTGTATCGATAATAGGCGCTCGAGAAAAGGGGCTACTCTTCTGGGAAGAGCGTATGCGAAGTGTAAGCGACGAATTGATAGTGACCACTGATGATGGCTCATATGCTCGTAAGGGGCTAGTTACTGAGCCGCTGAAAGAGATACTTGAAAGGGACAAACAAGTTAAGCGTGTTATTGCCATTGGCCCAGCCATAATGATGAAGTTTTGTTCTGCTACCACAAAGCCGTTTGGAGTCCACACTATCGTTAGCCTTAATTCAATCATGGTTGATGGCACGGGAATGTGTGGCTGCTGTCGCGTTTCGGTAGGTGACGTAACTAAGTTCGCTTGTGTTGATGGACCGGAGTTCGATGGACACAAGGTTGATTGGGCCCTTTTATTCAAACGCCAGCAGATTTATCTTGCTGAAGAAAAACGCTCACTGGAATTGTGGCAATCCTGTCATTGCCAAGATGCCTGAGTTTGGAGGTCAAAGGTGGAAGAAAAACCAAAACCAAAACCAAAGATTGATTTGAATAGAGTGCCCATGCCCAGGCAAGAGCCAAGAGTCAGGGCAAAGAATTACAACGAAGTAGCTTTGGGCTACTCCGAAGAGATGGCACTTCAGGAAGCAAACCGTTGCATTCAATGCCCCAAGCGTACGTGTGTCGATGGCTGCCCGGTAAATGTGGACATCCCCGATTTCATTGAGGCGATACGAGACAACACTATGCCTGAGGCGGTAAGGATACTCAAGAGCAAGAATAGCCTGCCTGGTATCTGTGGACGAGTTTGCCCGCAGGAGACACAGTGTGAACAGGTATGTTCATTAGGCAAGAAGGGAGCGCCTATAGCGATCGGCCGTTTGGAGCGCTATGTGGCTGATTGGGAGCTTAGCCACAGCTCGGACCTAAGCTCCACACTTGAGTCAGCACCATCAACAGGCGAGAAGGTAGCAGTGATTGGATCAGGCCCTGCTGGGTTGACCTGCGCCGCCGATTTGGCCAGGCTGGGGCATCAGGTAACTATCTTTGAGGCGCTCCACGTTCCCGGTGGGGTGTTGATGTATGGCATTCCTGAATTCAGGCTACCTAAGGGTATAGTCCAAGGTGAAGTTGACTTTGTCAGGTCACTGGGAGTGGATATCAGGCTTGACTCAGTGATGGGAAAGCTAGCTACCGTTGACGAGTTATTGGAAGGTGACTACGATGCTGTCTTCCTGGGCACCGGAGCCGGGCTGCCGATGTTCCTGGATATACCTGGTGAGAACCTCAACGGCATTTATTCAGCCAATGAGTTCCTTACCAGGGTCAATTTAATGAAAGCCTATCTCTTCCCTGAATATGATACCCCGATAAAGATAGGGAAGAGAGTAGCGGTTATCGGCGGCGGCAATGTAGCTATGGACTCAGCCCGCTGTGCTCTGAGGCTTGGAGCCGATGAAGTTTATATCGTTTACCGGCGGTCTCGAGTAGAATTGCCAGCCCGGCATGAGGAGGTAGAAAACGCCGAGGAAGAAGGGATAATCTTCAAGCTCCTCACCAATCCGAAGCAGTTTATAGGTAATGACCAGGGCTGGGTAACAGCCATGGAGTGCTATGAGATGGAACTGGGTGAGCCGGATGACAGTGGCCGACGCCGTCCCATTGTCAAGGAAGGTAGTGAATTTATCATTGATGTTGATGTGGCGGTTGTAGCACTGGGGACTACACCCAACCCTCTGATTCCATTGACTACCTCGGGTTTGGAAACCACGAGACGCGGTACCGTGGTAGCTGACGAAGAAACCGGCAAAACGGTAAAGGACAAGGTTTGGGCGGGGGGTGATGTTGTCACCGGTGCGGCTACGGTTATCAGTGCAATGGGTGCTGGGAAACGAGCTGCTGCCTCAATTGATGCCTACCTCAGGGAAGAAAGTTAAAG
>JACNFS010000097.1 GCA_014384515.1 Dehalococcoidia bacterium
GGTATTTCTTCCACAACCGCATTGCCTATGCCGTGGAGCAACACGAAATTTATGCTCTCCCCTTCCCTCTTTTTATCCTTTCTCAGTGCCTCTATCACTCGTCCCCCATCAATTTGAAGCCTGGTCGGCAGCTTCAGTTTTTTGAGTAGTTCTTCAATCCTTTTCATATCTTCTTCCGATAGGTGGCCTCTCTTTGCAGAAAGCACTGTAGCAACCATCATACCTAAGCTGACGGCCTCCCCATGAGGAATTCCCGTGGTCTTCTCAATGGCATGCCCAAATGTATGGCCAAAATTGAGCTTCCTACGCTCTCCCTTTTCCTTTTCATCCCTATTTACAATTGATGACTTTATGAGAACCGAATCATATACAAGCTTTTCGATTATGTCAGTATTCAAACCTAACGCTTTTTCATAATGTTCCTCAAGATATAAAAATAGATCAGCATCTCCTATGGCGGCATGCTTTGCAACTTCGGCTAATCCGCATATGATTTCTTTTTCCGGCAGAGTTTTTAAAAGGTTCATGTCACAGATAACAAATTTAGGCTGATTAAAAATCCCCACAATATTTTTATATCCACCGAAATTTACACCGTTCTTCCCACCCACACTGGCATCGACCTGGGACAACAACGTTGAGGAAACAAACCCGAATCTCACCCCGCGCAAGTATGTTGATCCGATAAATCCGGTAATATCGCAGACTATACCTCCGCCTATCCCCACAATAAAAGATGAGCGGTCCGCCTCAAACTCCACAAGCTTACCATATACGGTTTGGACCGTGTCTAGGTTTTTTATCTTTTCACCGGTACCGATCTCTATAATTTCACAAAGTGGGAAATATTTCGAATAATAGCGCCTGATGTTCTTATCTGTGACGATTACCATTTTTTCCGAGTTGGTATACTTTTGTAGCTACCCGCCAAGTAGCCTTCAACTTGGCACCATCAAATACGCCAACGATAATATTAGTATTACCGATATCAGCAGCTAATAACATAATAGTCAGTCAAAATATGCTCCCAATTCGCCACACACCTCAGCCATCTCGTAATCCCACTTAATCTCAAGGCATTTCCGTCTGTCTTAACGCCATTATCACCTTGGGCAAAACTGGCAAAAGGTCTCCGGCCAACATACCAGCATCACCTATCTCCCGCCTAACCATCTCTCCAGCCTGACCGTGAAGATAGACACCACAAGCCGCAGCATCAAAAAGGGGTAAACCCTGAGCTACTAACCCAGCAATCACACCGGTAAGGACGTCGCCAGTCCCTGCCGACGCTAACCCCGGGTTAGCCGTCTGACTGATTCTAGCCCGCCCGTCAGGTGCCGCAACAATAGTGCACGCCCCTTTGAGCACAATTACCTTCTGCCACTCTGTCGCCTGTTTCCGAGCTATCTCCAACCGCTGCCCCTGTACCTCATCCACTGAAACTCCAGCTAGTCGCGCCATCTCACCAGGATGTGGCGTAAGTATAGCATCCTGACTTAGCTTCCGCCACCAACTCGGTATCTGAGCTAAAGTGTTTAGCGCATCGGCATCAAGAACCAAAGCTGGAGCAGAAGTTTGTGGCAAGCCAAACAAAGTGGACTTGATAAACTCCACAACTTGAGCGTTTTGCCCCAGCCCACACCCCATAAGCAAAACACCGTAGCCTGGCAGCCATTGCTGCAAAACCGATGTCGCCTCAGAAGCAATTATCCCCGCTTCGACCTCAGGCAGAGGGGCATAGGTTACCTCAGTCAGCTTTGTTGCCAGAATCGGCTGAAGACTCCGAGCAGTGGACAGCGTTACTAACCCGGCCCCTACCCTGGCTGCCCCCGCACAGGCAAGATAAGCAGCCCCAATATAGTTGATTGAGCCAGCTACTACCAGCACCCTGCCAAAGCTCCCCTTATTAGCATCAAGGGGGCGCCCGGGTAGCACTGACCTTGCCCAATCTTCAGTGATAAGCTCAGTAGCTATATTCTCAGCTAGCCCCGGCGGTATGCCGATGTCAGCTACAATAACCTTGCCAGCTCTCTCAGCACCGGGGAAACTGAATAAGCCCGGCTTGGGGTAGCCAAGCGTAACGGTAGCATCAACATAAGGACAGCTTGCATCGACAGCACCGGTGTCAGAATCAAGCCCTGAAGGCATGTCCACAGCAATAACAAACAGCCCGGGACGCCTTTCCTTGGCTGCTACCACCCTGGTCAATACTTGCTTAAACACACCCTCAACAACTCGACTCCTGCCCGTACCAAAGACCGCATCAATCACCACCTCCGAAGAGGCCAGGAGCTTGCCCAGGCTGGCAAAATCCGCATCCTGGTCAGCCTGAATAATCGCTATGTCACGTTCTTGCGCTAACGCCAGGTTCTTATCCCCGGCCGAGCGTTGACTACACAGGTATAGAGTAACCTCAGCCCCCCAATCCTCGAAGTAACGGGCTGCCACCAAACCATCACCACCATTATTGCCCGGGCCAACTATGACCAGAATCTTCCTCCCGACGACACTGCCCAGAAGTCTCTTGGTCTCCTCCGCTACAGCTCGCCCAGCATTCTCCATCAGCGTTTCGGTAGTCAAACCAATGCTGGCAGCACTGGCATCAATCTCCCGCATTTCCTCAGCAGTAACAACCTTCATAAATCCAACCCACCTTTCACAGATTTCTTAACAACCCCGCTTGCCTCTCCCAGCCCTTCTCTGCCCCTAAGTCAAAAGCCAAAGGTTAAAAGCTAAAATGACAAATAGAAATGGAAAATGCTTTCGTGCTCCTCCGAGCCAGACCCCGTGACCTCCTCTTTGAATTTTAGTCTGTCATTTTCCATTTTACATTTTGGCCTTTACATTTCAACTTTTACCTTCCCATCCTCTCCAGCTCTCTACTCATTGCCTGCCAGTGTGTTCCCTGCCAGTAGATACGATGGCACGATGGACATTCCATATACTGGCTCTGGGTCTTGAAGACATAGGGCGGTACCAAATCACGCACCTCATCTTTATCCCGCTCCACCAAGCTCTCGTTACATTCGAGGCAAACGGAGAACGGCCTAAGCTGATAATCCAGGCCTAGGGCATCAGCAACCTGCCGCAATTGAGCCTTAGAGTCATCATCCTCAATGAGGATGGCTTTCAGCCTGCCGCTTGTTATCAGCCGCCGCTGCATGATCTGTGTGTCCTTAGTCAAAACTACCCTGTTATCAGACAAAGCGATTTTGATCATCTCGCCATCATCTTTCTCCCTGAAAAGCAAGGCATCATATCCCATTATCCTCAGCCATTTTGCCAGTTTACCAACATTATTATCAACGACAAACTTGATTTCCACGGCTCATCCCAGGTTAACCATTGACTCAACTGACCCGAAGAGGATTGAAATCAACCCCATAGTCATAGACATCGATGCCTTCTTTTCGCTTCAGATAGCCTACGACACCGTAGGTTAATGGAGTAGCTACAGCTTCATAGGCCGTTTTCACCAACCAGTGACTCAAAATCATGTTGCCAAGCACAGACAAAGGCAGCACACCTGCAAAAGCAATAGTCAGGACAATCAAAGTATCGATGCCTTGTCCCACCAAGGTAGAACCAATGGTTCTCATCCACAGCCACCGGCCTCGGGTTCTAATCTTCATCTTGGCCAGCACGAAAGAATTGGCAAACTCACCAGCGAGGTAAGCTACAAAGGAAGCCAACAGAAAGCGCGGGGTACTACCCAAAATGCGCTCGTAGGCGCTTTGCGCTTCAAAGACCGGTGCCGCAGGCAATATCTTGCCTACCCAAATTGCTACCACAGCAATTAAATTGCACACAAAGCCCAGCCAGATTACGCGCCGTGCCTGTTGGTAGCCATACACCTCAGTAAGAATATCACCGATGATATAGCTCAGAGGAAAGATTATTATCGCCGCCGGGAGAACCAGGTTGCCAATGCTTATCTGCTTGACGATTATGAAATTGGCCGTAATCAGGCAGGTAACAAAAAGGGCCACCACCACTACAAACCTATGAGAAACGGTCATCACAAAAGCCCTTGCCTTTGCACCTGAGTTAGCCCTAAAGCCAACGTCTACGACGGAAGAAAAAGACCATAGCCACGGCGATACCAAGCATAATGAAAAACAACACTGCCAGAGGCAAAAGGCTGCCCCCTTGTCCACCAGGCAAAGGTATATTCATACCATAAATGCTGGCAATGAGAGTACCCGGCGCCAAAAGCGCCATAACAATAGTCAGCACCCGCATGGTCTCCTGTATCCGGTGTGAGGTCAGCCAGTTGCTGGTCTCCGCCAACCCATCCACCACCTCCTTGCAGTCTTCGAGGCCATCCCAAATCTTGCGGATATGGTCAGCAATATCCCCAAAATAACCTTCCTGCTCTTCTTTGAAGAAAGGATACTCCTCCCGCTCCAATGCCTCGACTACGCTAATTTGAGGGTGAATAACGCGACGG
>JACNFS010000089.1 GCA_014384515.1 Dehalococcoidia bacterium
ACTCTACTTGGGGCAGCAGCGACAGGGGAAAGTGGATCGTGGGGGAGTTGTGCGACGAGGATGACGGCTGGTCGGGATCTTGGTTGACTACCCCAAGAACGGGATTCTTTGAGGGCATGTTCAGTGCGCCGACTCGTGATGTTTGCTAGAATGAGACGTAGTATGAAAGGAGGGAATTCGGAGTTTCTTGCTACAGAATGACTGTGTAGAAGCTGGAAATATGTTTCTTGAGGCTGGCCAGCTGCTTAAAGGTGGCTGCCACAAACCGAAGCAATAGAAAGAGGAGGATAACGATGGAAAACAAGAAATCTATACCGCCAATTGAAGTCGTAGAGAAGATGTCCCGGGAGGAGAGGCAGAAGTATCTGGATGGGAGGCTGAAGGACCTGGTCGCCTATGCTTGTGAAAGGGCTCCGGCGACTAAGGCGAGATTTGATAAAGCAGGCATTTCTCCCTCAGCAGTGTCTGGTATTAAAGATTTGGAGAACTTGCCTATCCTGAGAAAGGACGAACTGATCGAGCTGTACAAAGCCAATCCTCCTTTCGGTGGCTTGGTGACAGTTCCTATGTCGGACTTGAAAAGGGTATATGTTTCTCCAGGCCCTATCTATGATCCCCATCATGAAAGCGAGACCTTCTGGCGGCGGCAAGTTCAGCTTGTCAAGGCCGTGGGTTTCCGTAAGGGAGATGTTGTTGTCAATACCTGGATGTATAACCTTGTGCCGGCTGGTCTCATGATTGATGAGACATTGATACGAGCTGGCGTTACGGTGATACCCATGGGGGTGGGAAACACTGAACTTCAAGTCGAAGTATTGGTTAAGCTTAAAGCAACTGGGTTTTACGGCACTACAAGCTTCTTCATGAATATCATCAACAAGGCTGAGGAAATGGGCTACGATGTCCGCAAGGATTTCAATCTCAGGTTGGCCATCATTGGTGGAGAGATGGGTGGCGGGCCAATCAGGCAACTGGTGGAGGAGAAATACGGTATTGCCACCGGCGATGCCTATGGCACAGCCGATGTCGGTATGATAGCCTATGACTGCAGTGCGAAGAATGGCATGCATATCTCCGAGGATGTCATAGTGGAGATAATCAGCTACGAAACTGGAAAGCAGGTTGGCCCCGGTGAGGTAGGCGAAGTGGTGGTGACTCCAATAGATGAGACTTACCCGTTGATACGCTTTGGCACCGGAGACCTTGCCGGCTGGATTGATGAGCCTTGCCCTTGTGGCAGGACTGCCCTTCGGATAACACGGCTTATGGGCAGGGTGGGTGATGCTGTAAGGACGAGGGGTATGTTTATTCATCCCCGACAGCTTCAGCCGGCGCTTGCCGAATTCTCACAGATTGCACAATATCAGGCGGTAGTCACCAGGCCAGGCCATCGGGATGAGTTGACACTCAAGGTAGAGCTCAAGAGCGAGGAGGGGGTTGATAAGGAGAAATTGACAGAGCAGCTAATCAAGGCAGTTACTGGTGCGGTAAGAATCAAACTTGACCGGGTTGAATTTGTAGCCAAAGGGGTGATACCCGAATTACACAAGTTGATAATTGATGAGCGGGTTTATTGAGCTCGACCTAAGAGCTGGGCAATAGCTAGCTGTCCATTTCATCCAGCCCATTCAACAGGTTACGCTGTCTTTGGATACTTCATGATGGGGACTATTTGGCAACCTTGGCCCGTATCATTGTGAGCCGCACGGGGCAACAATCCCGTGTAAACTCCTACTGGCGCTCAGGGTGATAGTCTGCAGTTGGACATATACAGTTACTGAAGTACAGAAGAAAGTGAAGGAGGAAATCTGTGAAAACCAGAATTACAGAGCTTTTTGGCATCCAGCACCCTATTATGTGTGGCGGTATGATGTGGCTGGCCAAACCTGAACTGTGTGCGGCGATTTCCAACGCTGGCGGACTGGGGAACTTAACGGCAGGGAACTACGAATCTGGAAGTGACCTTGGCAAAGCCATTGATAAAACGCGGCAGTTGACGAACAAACCCTTCTGCGTCAACGTTACGTTTATGCCTTCCGTACGGATTACGAAAGCACTGCACGAGGAGTATTTCCAAGTCTGCTGCGAACAAAAAGTGGCTGCCATTGAAGTCTCGGGCGCACCTTTGGACAAGTACCTGGGGCCGGACTCCGTTCGCCAGGCGAATGAAGCAGGGGTGAAGCTGATACATAAACTGGGTTCGGTGAAGCATGCGAGGCATGCTGCGGAAGTCGGCTACGATGCTGTCATTGCCGCAGGTTTCGAGGAAGGCGGACACCCTCTAGATGATGATGTGACCACAATGATACTCACCCCCCGAATTTGCGAGTCCGTGAATGTCCCTGTTATTAGTGCAGGAGGCATGGTAGACGGGAGGAGCATGGCTGCTGCCATGGTCCTTGGGGCGGAAGGAATCATGATGGCTTCACGGTTCATCGCTACGACAGAGTGTCTGGCGCATCCCAGAATCAAGGAGGAACTCGTTCGCCGTCAAGAAAACGACACTACCTTAATATGCAAGACGATCGATTTGCAGATGCGAGCTTTGAGAAACGAACTAGTCAGTAATGTGTTGGAGGTAGAGGCACGGCACGGTAGCATCGAGGAAATAATCCCTCTCATGTCTGGCGAGCGATCCCAGAAAGCTTGGGAAAACGGTGATGTAGACGGAGCTCCCCTTGCCGTCGGCCAGTCTATCGGTCTCATCAAGGAAATTGTTAGTTGCAGGGAGCTTTTGGACACAATAGTGCGAGAGGCTGAGGAGACCCTTGCTAACGTTCAGCGGCGACTCCAAGGGGCGGTTTCTTGAGACTGTCTAAGCTGTTCGTCCGTGCCCTTCAATTCAGTCGCGACGAGCATTTCGGCAATACTCCTATCGCTGCGGGGGTTATGAGGTCAGGTGCTGGCTCTACTCTGGTGGCTGTCGGGAGAGGCAAAACGGCTTGCACCCCAACTTGTGGTAACACTACAACCAGAATACCTGAGAAGGAGGCAACTCATGGAGTTTGAGACACTTTCGTTGTCAGAGGAAACAGGGATCTTACACGTCAGGCTAAACAGACCGGAAAAGAGAAACGCCATCAACCGCCAAATACTCCTTGATCTGGAGCGGTGTTTCTCCGAGGTCGCCACCGGAGACAGTGTCGGGGTCGTGATACTATCGGGAGAAGGAAAGGCATTCTCTGCCGGCACAGACCTAAACGAGTTGGGAGGATCGTCGGCAGTAGAAGGCCAGGGCATCCGACAGCTTGTCCGGAAGGCTCAGAAGGCATATTCAGCCATAGAGAACCTGGAGAAAGCTGTTATCGCCCTTATTCATGGCTATGCCATGGGAGCCGGGATGGAGATGGTACTGGCCTGCGACCTCAGGATTGCCTCTGAGGAGGCAGTGTTTACTATACCCGAGGTAGACCTGGGTCTAGTTCCTGACCTGGGCGGGAGTCAGAGACTACCCCGAATAGTCGGTCTGGCCAGGGCCAAGGAACTTATCCTGACTGGAAAGACTATTTCTGCCATGGAAGCTGAGCGCATCGGCTTGGTCAATAAGGTGGTGCCACTGGAAGAACTGGAGAAAATAGGCAGAGAGTGGGCGGAGGAAATCATGAGTAACGAGCCGGTAGCAGTTGGGTTGGCTAAAAAGAACATAGATATGAGCTTTGGCCAGAGCGTGGCCGATGGCCTTGAATTGGCAGGAATGGCTCAAAGCTTCCTACTCACCGGCGATGACTTCAGGAGAAGAATCGAGGCAAAGATTGCCCAAAGGAACCGGAGTAAGCAGACTGCATAATGTCCTGGCAGGCTTTCCGGTTACATCTGGCCAATAGGCAATCAAATTGCTTTGTGGCTGGCGCTCCGTCGGCTTGGGGAAGCCGCACCAAGGCGGGTGCCTGTCATTGCAAGCGAAGCTTGTTGTAAGCTGAAGCCCTGAACCCTTCGCCTTGCGTCACTCTGAGGGAGCCCTTCGCCACTGTCACTCTCATCCCTTCCCATTCTATCATGGCGGTGAGCCAAAGCCTTGAGCATAGCGAAGGGGCAGCGAAGCAATTCAATAGTCGCACCCTTCCTCCGAGATTGCTTCGTCGCTCATACTCCTCGCAAAGACGGCCGCGTGTCATTGTGAGCGAGGCAATCTCACGGAGAATGCTGAAGTTGATGCGATTAACGGCAGAACCACGGATTACAGGGTGTAAGGGGGTGTTGCGAAGATCTGGTAAATCGGGCATAATTTCATACTAACGAAAAGTACAAGGAGGAGAGCCATGGAATCTAAAGAATCTACGCCCTCAATTGACGCGTTGACCAGGATGCCTCCGGAGGAGAGGCAGAAGCATCTGGATGCCAAGCTAAGGGAGATAGTTACTTATGCCTATGAAAAAGCATCTGCAGTGAAAGACCGGTTTGACCGTGCTGGAGTTAAGCCTGAGGAGATTCGTGGTGCTAAGGATT
>JACNFS010000180.1 GCA_014384515.1 Dehalococcoidia bacterium
TATGTGCTTGATTGGGCACGGTCGCGGTCAATATTTCCGCTCATGTTTGGGTTGGCCTGCTGTGCTTTTGAGATGATTACTACAGCAACTTCGCGCTTTGATATCTCTCGCTTCGGGATGGATATTTTTCGCTGGTCGCCGCGCCAGGCTGACCTGATGATTGTTGCTGGGACATTAACCTGGAAGATGGCGCCCGCGGTGAAATTAGTCTATGACCAGATGGCCGAGCCTAAGTGGGTGATAGCTATGGGGGCTTGCGCTATTAGTGGCGGCACCTTCAGGGAATCCTACAGCGTTGTGCCAGGGGTTAATAGGATAATCCCCGTCGATGTCTATGTGCCTGGATGTCCGCCTCGGCCTGAGGGGTTGATTTACGCTATAACCAAGATACATCAGAAAATCTGCAAGGAGAGCATAAAGAGGGCATGACCACAGGCATCACCAGACTTGTGTGACCGGAGGTAGTTGACAAGAGTGACCATAGCCTTAAATGGCGAAGAGGTAGCCAAGAAGATAACTGAGGTGGTTCCTGGTTCCGTTGCTGCCGCTGACAAAATGGCTGTTGTTGTCGGCAGCAAGTCTCTTTATCAGGTAGCCGAGTTTCTCAAGAGTACTTCGGGGCTTGATTTTGATTATCTCAATGACCTTACCGCTGTTGACTATCTCGACTATTTTGAGGTTGTCTACCATTTGACCTCTTTGAAGCATAATCATAGTCTGGTCTTGAAGACCAGGTGCTATGAACGGGAAAAGCCTATAGTATCTTCAGTGGTTAGCCTATGGCGTGCAGCCGATTTTCAGGAGCGAGAGGTTTATGACCTTATGGGCATTACTTTTGAAGGTCATCCTAATCTGAAGCGTTTGTTGCTCTGGGAAGGGTTTGCCGGGCACCCGCTGCGGAGGGACTATCTCTGAGATGGCAATCAGGACCGAGCCGTTTATTCTCAATATGGGCCCTCAACACCCATCAACTCACGGTGTCTTCCGTATGCGAGTCACCCTTGATGGGGAAGTCGTTCTTGATGTGGAGCCTGTTGTCGGTTATCTCCACCGCGGGATCGAGAAACTGGCTGAGGGGCGGACCTATACTCAAAACATCCCGTTCACAGACAGACTGGACTATTTGGCTTCGATGACAAACAACTTAGCCTATGTACTGGCGGTGGAGAAATTGGCAGGGATAGAGGTTCCGGAGCGGGCTGAGCACCTGAGGATTATTATGGCTGAGATGATGCGTATTGCCAGCCATCTTATGGCAGTTGGCTTTTTCCTGAATGACCTTGGGGCTATGATGACTCCGGTCTTGTATATGTGGCGAGAGAGGGAGAAGCTCCTGGACTTATTTGAGATGGTTTGTGGGCAGCGGCTTACCTACAATTATATGCGCGTCGGTGGTGTTAGTCATGATATCCCCGAAGAATTCTTGCCGGCTTTGAGAAGGTTTGTTGCTGAGATGCCAGGATTAATAGATGAATATGACCAATTTCTGGCTCAGAACGAAATCGTGTTGGCTCGGAGTAAAGGCGTGGGCGTTTTGCCCGAAGACCTGGCAATAAACATCGCCGCCAGCGGCCCGGTGCTCCGTGCCAGCGGTGTGCAGTGGGACATCCGTCGGGGTGACCCATACTCCATTTATGACCGTTTTGACTTTGACATTCCGGTGGGCAGTGCTGGTGATTGCTATGACCGATACTGGGTGAGGGTACAGGAGATGAGGCAGAGCGTTCGTATTTTGGAGCAAGCAATACCCCAGTTGCCTCAAGGCGAGGTTTGTGCGAAGGTACCTCAGTTGCTACGCCCGCCGGTCGGTGAGGTCTACGGGCGTATAGAGGCACCCAAAGGTGAGCTCGGCTTCTATCTGGTTAGCGATAACTCCATTGCTCCTTACCGTTTCCGTATCCGTCCGCCCACGCTGATTAACTTGACTGCATTGCGCGATATGGTTATCGGCTGGAAAGTGGCTGATTTGATAATTACCTTCGGCAGTATCGATGTCTGTTTAGGGGAGATAGACCGGTAATGACGCTTCTGGAACAATTTCAGTTATGGTTAGGTAGTATCTGGCCTGAGTGGGCAGCTTATATTACCCCAGCCATAATTGGCGTAGTGGTTGTTCTTGGTTTCGTCTTGACTACGGTGATAATCTTCATTTATTTGGAACGTCGTCTGTTGGGCCGATTCCAAATCCGTACGGGTCCTAATAGACTTGGACCAGAGGGGATTTTCCAACCGATCGCCACTGCGCTCAAAGTATTGCTGAAGGAAGATATCGTACCGGCCAAAGCTGATAAAGCGGTTCACTGGCTGGCGCCGGTGATTGTATTTGCACCCATATTGCTGATTTTCGCTGTAGTGCCTTTCGGCAAAGGTGCTATCTTCACCGACTTAAATGTAGGCATAGTCTATGTTGTAGCGATTAGCTCTTTGTCCGCAGTCGGCATATATATGGCTGGTTGGGCATCCAGTAATAAATACGCCTTAATAGCGGCTTTGCGGGCTGTAGCCCAGATGGTGAGCTATGAGCTGCCCGTGATCCTGTCCATTCTCGGCGTGGTATTGATGGTGGGCTCACTGTCAATGAACCAGATTGTGGAATCCCAGAGTATTCCTTTCATTTTGCTTCAGCCCCTGGGTTTCGTTATCTTTTTCCTGGGCACAGTTGCTGAGATGAACCGATGTCCCTTTGACCTTCTTGAGGCTGACTCTGAAATCGTTGCTGGATACCATACTGAGTATTCTGGGATGAAATTTGCCCTGTTTTACCTTGGTGAATACGGCCACGCTGTGGCTTATTCAGCGATCATCGCTACTCTTTTCCTTGGGGGTTGGCAAGGCCCGTTGTTACCGCCGATCATATGGTTTCTTATTAAAATCGTGGCTGTGTTTTGTTTTATCGTGTGGATGCGTGCTACTCTCCCGCGGTTGCGTGTAGACCAGTTAATGGCTTTTGCCTGGAAGTGCCTGCTGCCTCTGGCAGTGATTAACCTGTTCATCATTGCTGCCGAAGTGTTGTGGCTGCCAGAATCTATGCCATGGATAATGGTAGTGTTAAACTTCGCTTTCGCTGGCGTGCTAATCCTGCTATGGTCTAAGTTGTTTACCCTAGGAGGCGGTAGAGTTGAAGTTTGAGAGATATGGGATCGGTATAGCCAAGGGGATGATGGTAACCTTCAAGCATCTTTTCCGGTCCCCGATTACTGTGCAATATCCTGAGGAGAAGTTGGCCGTTTCGCGGCGCATACGAGGCAACGAACTGGTTTGGTATCCTGATAGATGTACTGGCTGTGCCACCTGTGCCAAGAGTTGCCCTCACGGCAATATTGAAATTGTTACTCACGTAGGTGACGAGAATAGCTATGTAGTTGATAAATTTGAAGTAGATACCGGGCGTTGCATGTTCTGTGGCTTATGTGTTGAGTCCTGCCCTTATGAGGCGTTAGCTATGGGGATTAGCTATGAGCGAGCACAGTATCGCCGGGGAGACATGGTATTGAGTAAGGACGCACTGTTGCTGTCTGACATCAGGCGGCCCAGTGGCTATGCTCGCCCAAAGGTTGAGGTAACTCTACCTAAACAGACTTTACTCGTTTATTGGGATAAGGATAGGGAGGAAGGCGGACAGAAGGTGAATTTCCTGACACTGAGCAAAAAGAGAGGTCGCGGTGTTTGATATCGTCTTCTGGGTACTGGCAGCGGTAACTGTAGGCGCAGCGTTGGCTGTTGTCCTCCTCCGCGATGTATTCCGGGCGGCTCTTTGTTTGGTTTTGCTTTTCTTTACTATAGCTGGGGTTTATATAACCCTTCATGCTGACTTCCTGGCTGTTGTTCAGGTTCTTGTCTATGTGGGTGCCATCTCCATATTGATCATCGTCGGTATCATGCTTACGCACGAAGTTTGGCGGGGAAACCCGTCAGGAAAGCTACGTATCCCTGCGATAGTAGTGGGCTTATTGCTTTTGGGAACTCTCGTGTTCAGCGCAGTAACTACCAAGTGGCAGACAAGTGATGTGCCACCTCAGGAACCAACGACGGCGGCTATAGGTGCCAGCCTATTTGGCGAAGGTGGATTCATATTGCCGGTGGAAATCGCTGCGGTGCTGCTTTTGGCAGCGGTGTTAGGTGCTATCGTGCTAATAAGGGAGAAATAGAAGTGTCGGTCGGACTGGAACATTACCTTATATTGTCGGCGGTGCTTTTCTCTATTGGTTTGTATGGTGTTTTGGCAAAGCGCAATGCCGTAGTCATTTTGATGTGTATTGAAATCATGCTCAATGCAGTGAATATCGCATTGGTTGCTTTTTCCCGCTATGTTGTGCCTATGCTTCTTACCGGCCAGATTTTTGCCATTTTTGTCATGGTGGTAGCTGCGGCTGAGGCTGCCGTGGGCATAGCTATAATAATTGCTATTTATCGCAACCGCGAATCTATTGATGTGGACAAATT
>JACNFS010000182.1 GCA_014384515.1 Dehalococcoidia bacterium
AAGTAGGGTCGGCTGGCAGACTGCAGTTGCTCGCGTGGCGCGAGCGGCTTTCCGTCGACATCTCCAGATTCCTAGTTACCTACTTTCCAGACGTGTACCAGGCTCTTCTCGTCCTCGTCAGCCATTCTTTCAAAAGCGTACAAAAGCCCCCGCGCGCGGTCGAAACTCGCTGCCCCGACAAGGTAGCGTTTTCCTCTTTCGAAGTTGAATCCGGGGTCAAACAAATACTCATCGATACTTAGCGAAGCGTAAGGCTGGGGCTGGTACGGTTCCATATCGCCACGAGCCACGGCAGCCAGGTCTCCCGGGTTATAAAAGATTATCTGCGCTTCGATGCCCTCGGACCACCATCCTCTATCATCATGAGGCCAGGGGGGCACCTCGGGATAGGCATCGGGGTCTTCAGCGCCATCGATTGGGTACTCTACGCCGTTGGAATACCCGTACCAGCACTTTCCTGTTGCCTTCGTGCCAACAAATATCACAGCTGACTTGTCCCCGGCTGTCAGCCAGGCCCCTCCGGACCATTCGTCAGCCGCTCTGTAGGTGCTCATCTTCATTGATTCGGAATTGGTGATTTCGGGAATACCGGGTTCGTGGATGCCGTATAGGAGCAGGGGGGTGATCGTATGAAGAGTGGCATTTGGGGCAGGCGGATTACCGTCATTCCACGGCCCGTAGGCGAACAAGGCGGGGCCCTGTCCCGACCAACTACCATCGCGGAACCTTCCCGTTGCAAGCCGTTGCCCTGGTGTGTTAGCGGCAGCCCAAGCCTCCGGAATCTCGAAAAGGTAGTCATTGGTAATATAGTTTGTGTAGTCGCCGAAGTGCCATGGCCCTGCGGTCCGCGGGTTGGACAGGTCCAGCTCACACCAGCCGTGCGACGCGTCGTGCTCAAACTGGAAATGTTGTCCCCAGCAGAAATGCAGCTTGCCTGTTGTTTGCGGGCCTTGTGCCGGCAGGTATTCCAAGCCTGCTCGGGGAATCTCAAGATAGCCGAACATACCACCTGTGATGTCTTGAAAGCCCTGCAACGTAGTGGCTGTATTTAGTTGGCCTAAGTCCTTGGAAATGACCGGCATGGGTATACTGATCTCGGAGATATACTGATGATGGTCATGACCAAGGCCGAAAATGGAACCGGGATAGCCATCCGCGGGTCCACCCGGGTCGCCGTCAGGGTAATAGGTCATGGCATACCCGCTGTATCCCCAATCCGATCCATTTGATCCCTCCGGCAACCTGAAAGCACCCTGGTACACCAGGTCATTCGGTTGGATGAGCTGACCTGAAGTACTGCGGTCAGACGGAGTGGTAGATGGTTGGGTTGGTTCAGGGGTGGGCGTAGGCACAGGCGCTGGTGGAGGTGTTGGTGCTCCTTCCTCTGCTGGGGCGCAGCCAGACAGAACTGGCGACACCGTCAGCAGCAGAACCAGAACCATTGGTAATGAGATCTTTGCTGCTAACTTCATGAGATTTCAGCCTCTCAACTTCGTTGGTTAGTTTTTATCACAGTCGTAGAGTGTTGTCAACTAGGTCCTGTATACTGGCCGTGTGGTCGTGTGAACACAGCTGGCCATAATGTTTTGTCTGGCTCTTGTCACCCTTGCTTTGCGCAGATGTTGCTGACGACATGCAGTTTTGCGGTGGAGAGGTGGCAGCTGCGCTTGACAGGCAGAAGCCGTGCCCCATAGAATTGGTCTACGCCAGGGTACGGAGTATCAGGAGTACCGTACCATGATACGCGAAAGCGCAATTCCTTTCTCAGGAGGTCAGAAATGAGCAACTCTAAGGGTTCGGTTCGTCTTCAGAATCTGGCTCACGCATATATGCACGCGGGGGTGCTCAAAGCGGCAATCAAGCTGGGCCTGTTCACGGCCATTGCCCGAGGAGCAAGGGAAATCTCCCAAATAGCACGGGAGACAGAGCTTGGCTGCCAGAATGCCCAGAAGCTGGTCAATGCCTGTTCATCCCTGGGCCTGATGGAGTTAAGGGATGGATTGTATTACAACGCTCCGGACGTGGAAAGGCACTTGGTCGAAGGGGAAAGGGGATACCTGGGCACGTGGCTGGAAGGTGGCGGAGATGAGTTCAACTGGTGGTCCGACATAGCCCCCATATTGAAGGGCAACCGGGCGCCAGTGGCGAAAGGAACATATGAGGACGCCTGGAAGGACGTGGAGGTTGCCCGCCGCGTGAATATGGCCACCTTCAATGTGGGCTTGGGGGCAGGCTACAGGTTAGCGCATGGCTGGGATTTCTCTCCTTATTCGCTGCTTCTTGACCTGGGAGGTGGTTCGGGCTGCTACTCTATTGCTATCGCCTCAGTTTATCCCAAAGTGAAGGCTGTTGTTATAGACTATCCCACAATCTGCAGATCCGCCGAGGAGTTCATTGCTGAGGCCGGTCTCAGCGAGCGCATTACTACCTGCCCCGGAGATTTGCTGACCGTTGACTTCCCACCTGGTGCAGACGTCATGCTTATGTCGAGCAATTTACCCAGTTTCAGCACCTCCGGCCTGGCAACGGTCTACCGCAAGGTGTTTGATGCCATGGAAAAGGGTGGCACGATGATCATGATTGGAGACGCGCTCTATGACGACCTCAGTGGCCCCATAGAACCGGCAATGTGGCAACTCCAGGAGATCATCGTTGGGGGCTGGGGCGACATATACACTATATCCGACGTTTGCCGTCTCTTGACAGAGGCCGGGTTCATAGACTGCGAGGTCAGCGAGTTTGCCCCCGGGTTGCTTACCAGGTTCATAGCCCGCAAGCCGAAGTGAGTGAACCCATATCTTGCATCTTGGGCAATTGAGCCTGGAGAGCCGGAGGCTGAAATTCAGAACTGGGTGGAAACGCCATGGAAGTTCAAAGGGATTGGCATGACAACAACCGACGATTTCTAGGGTTTTCGATCAATAGCTGCGTTTAACTGCCAAGAAGCCCCAAACAGTGTACTCATTGATGCAGTCTTCCTTTTTCCGACAGAAATCATGGAAAGGAAAGTGAGGGAATATCAGGAGACGGACGAAGCATGAGAGTGCATTTTAAGCACTTGCCATGTTCATCATAATGAAGAGTATACTCTACGCCTCGCAGATAGCGTTATCGTTGTATCACATAACGGTAACTGGTGGGTTGCTGTCTCCTCGTGCATTACCAAGTTAGATCAGCACAAGCCAGCAGCTCGGCATTTTCCCTTGTGAACCATGGCTGAATCCTACATTTGAGTGGCTGAATACCATAATGCCTAAGGCAATAGCTCTTCTCTTTGCCCGTGCTTGCTCATTCCCCATTGCTTTGCTAAGCCAAATTGACTATTTCGTGCCATAATGGGGCCAGGCTCAAACATTTCGATGGATTGTTCAGTTCAAAATGGATCGAAAAGAGAAACGTTCTCGGTCTTAGTGGGCAGACTCCTGTCAGTGAGATACGAGAGCAGACCCACTGGAGCTGGAAAATGGGCCATCTGAGATGAAAGAAAACTCCCTCTACGAGCTTTGCGTTTGTCTACTAGACTGCCTAGCTTATATAATTAAGGCCCAGATCCCTATACCGTGTGATAAGAGAGGCTCATTCATCGCTCATTGGCTGTTGGTTCCCTTAGTCAGGCATATGGCTATGCGGACACACAAATGAGGTCACTCGGGCAAAGCGTACTGAAAGCGAAAGGTCTTCTTATGTCAGGCATCTGGGTCGTTATCATTATCACTTGTGCTTGTATTATCTTTATCAGCTTTCTCTTCATTTTTCAGTCCCACTATGTTTACTATCCTGACCGCGTTCTATCAGCCGACCCGGGTAGCATCGGGCTTTACTTCGAGAGTGTCGTATTTGAAACTACGGACAGAGTCAAGCTCTCCGGCTGGTTTATTCCCGGCGAGAGCGCCAGGGGTGTGATTCTATTCTGTCATGGCAACGCGGGGAACATGTCGCACCGGTTGGAGTCCATTCAAATATTTCATCGAGTTGGGCTGGACGTTTTCATTTTTGACTACCGAGGCTATGGACAGAGTGACGGAAAGCCCACCGAGGACGGCACATACAAGGACGCAGAGGCGGCGTGGCAGTACCTGACTGAGGAACGTCAAGTCAACCCAAAGCAGATTATTGTTTTTGGCCGGTCGCTTGGGGGTGCAGTTGCTTCTTGGCTTGCTCAGAGCCACACGCCGGGGGCGCTTATCCTTGAGTCAACATTCACGTCCCTTCCCGATATTGCCGCCACACTGTATCCCTGGCTTCCGGTTAGGCCGTTGTTACGTTTTGAATACAATACGGCCGAGTATCTGCGTAGAGTAAATTGCCCCGTTCTGATCGTTCACAGCCGCGACGATGAAATAATGCCCTTTAGTCATGGGTGGCGACTATTTCAAATAGCGAAGGAGCCGAAGAGATTTCTCGAAATCACTGGCA
>JACNFS010000185.1:0-1887 GCA_014384515.1 Dehalococcoidia bacterium
GAGGGGATACAGTCTTTACCTGTCGCCTGATGAGGTGGCTGTGGGGCTGCTGGATAGTCCTTGGTCGGTGGTCTTTGACCAGGCCGAAAACAGGCTTCATCCGCAAAAGGCATTGCTGGTTGACGTGTTTGGATAAGCTGGACTGGGCCGACAGCAAGTGCTATTCTTAAAGGATGCTACTGAATTTAGAGAGTTGTTGTTGCTGAGAATGAGTCAATCATGAAGCCTGTTGTGGCCATAGTCGGTAGAGCTAACGTTGGTAAGTCAACATTGTTTAATCGCTTGGTAGGCGAACGGGTAGCTATTGTTGAAGACCTGCCGGGAACAACGCGCGACCGTGTCTTTGCCGATACTGCCTGGCTGGGCCGGGAAATGACTCTAGTTGATACCGGCGGCTTGGAACCAAGGCCGGGTTCTTCACTGGCCCAAAAGATTAAGGACCAGGTAGATGTGGCTATCGCTGAAGCTGACGTTATTGTCTTCCTAGTGGATATTCGTGATGGAGTGATTGCTACTGACCAGGAGATAGCTGACCGGCTGCGTGGCTGCCAGAAGCCGGTGGTTTTGGCGGCCAATAAAGCGGATAATGCTAGGCTGGAGAGCCATGTAGCGGATTTCTACCAGTTGGGCGTTGGCACTCCGCTGGCTGTCAGTGCTCATCACGGTCGGGGTATAGACAACCTCTTGGACATGGTAACTTCTCTTCTTCCTCAGCCTTCACCCAGCTTTGCTGATTCAGAAGGGCCCAAGTTAGCAATTGTGGGGCGACCTAATGTCGGTAAATCGATGTTGCTGAATGCTATTGTGGGTGAGGAAAGGGCTATCGTCGACCAAGTTCCAGGGACAACACGAGACGCTGTCGATACCGTCTTTCATTACGGTGGTGAAGAGTTGCTGTTGATTGATACTGCCGGTGTCAGGCGGCGTGGGCGTGTCGGCGTTGGAGTAGAGTACTACGGCCTGATTCGAGCTTTGCGCGCTATTAATCGTTGCGACGTTGCCTTGTTGGTTACTGATGCGACTGAGTTTATTACGGCTCAAGACGTCCACATTGCCGGCTACATCAAGCAGGCCTGCAAAGGTATGGTGTTGGTGGTCAACAAGTGGGACCTTGTTTACGGACAGCCAAAGGAAGGATATGCTCGGCAAGTTGAGCAACGGCTCAAGTTCCTATCTCATGCGCCTGTTCTTTACGTTTCGGCCAAATTTGGGCATGGGGTAGATGGGATAATACCCAAGGCCCTGGAAGTATGGCAGGAGAGGCAAAAGCAATTACCTGCCACTGTGATTGACACCCTCATTAAGGACGCGGTGATGGCTCATGCACCGCCACGAAAGGGTTCCAAGCGGCTGCATGTTATTCGAGCTTATCAGACCGGGATTAATCCCCCTGCCTTTGATTTCGTGGTTAATGACCCGGGGCTGGTGCACTTCTCTTACCAGCGTTATTTAGAGAACAGACTCCGACAGACCTTTGGGTTTTCTGGCACCTCATTACGGCTTCTTTTCAAGAGAGGGTCATCGAGAAAGCGCCAAAGAGCAGGAGGCAAGAAGGCATGATAATTGGCAAGTTTGTTGCTGTTGCAGTTATCGGCTATCTTCTTGGGGCTATTCCTTTTGCTTTGATAGTCAGCAAGCGGATGGCTGGGATTGATATTTCAAAGTACGGCAGCGGTAGCATTGGTGGTACCAATGTGCTGGGTACTCTGGGCAAGAAGGCAGGGATCATAGCCATCGTTCTTGACATATGTAAGGCGGTGGCGGCCGTGATGCTGGCCAAGGTGATTGTAGGTGACAGCGTGCTGCTCGTGGCTGGTTTTCCTCTCAGTTGGCAGGGCGGTCAGGTTATAGCTGCTCTGATGGCGATGGTCGGGCACAACTGGTCGG
>JACNFS010000185.1:2450-4409 GCA_014384515.1 Dehalococcoidia bacterium
GCTTATCCAACTGTCTTTCTCTTACCAGTAATGTTGAGGAAGCGTTGGATTCGGCAGAGTTCGTAATCCTGGCAGTACCGGCTCAAAGCATGCGGCAGAACGTAAGACAGGTTAGAGATAGCTTGACCGCTTCTATGATATTAGTGAGCGTGGCTAAGGGGTTGGAGGCGGAGACGGGAAAAAGGATGTCACAGGTGATAACGGAAGTGAATGTTTCCGGGTTGCCAGAAAGGGTGTGTGCCCTTTCCGGCCCTAATCTGTCCGGAGAGATTAATCAGGGTCTGCCGGCTACATCCGTGGTGGCCGGTCAGGATATCGAGGTGGCGAAGAGGGTACAGAGGTTGCTCGATTCACCCAATTTCTCTGTTTTTACCAGTGATGATGTCATAGGCGTTGAGCTATGTGGCGCGTTGAAGAACGTCATTGCTTTGGGGGCTGGGATGCTTGATGGATTGGAGTTGGGCAACAATGCCAAGGCCGCGTTCATCACCATAGCCTGGGGCGAAGTTGTCTCATTGGGGACAGCCCTGGGTGCCAAGGCAAGCACTTTTTATGGATTGGCGGGTTTGGGCGACCTGATAGCCACCGGTAACAGCCCGTTGAGTCGTAATCACTATGTGGGTTGTGAATTAGGTAAAGGGCGTTCTCTGGGTGAGATAACCGCAGCTATGTCTGGTGTGGCTGAGGGGATTGATACGGCTATGGGTGCACGCCGTCTGGCAAGCAAGTTGGGGTCAGAGATGCCAGTTATTGACCTTATCTACAGGGTGCTATTTGAGTCCCTGTCACCGGTTGAGATATCGACTCGGTTCAAGAATGGGCTAAAACCTGAGTCAGCAACTTAATTGTCGCCGAATATGCTCTTGATCCTGCCCATTATTCCCTGGCCGTCACCTTCAGGCATTTCGGCTTCAGGTAGCGTCTTAGCCAATTCCTCAAAAAGCTGCTGTTGGTTGTCATTCAGAGGTTGTGGAGTTACCACCCGAACTATGACCAATTGATCTCCCCGGTTCCTGCCATCAAGGCGAGGCACCCCTTTCCCTTTAAGGCGGAGCACCTTCCCGTTCTGGATGCCCGGCGGTATCTTCAATACTGTTTTGCCGTCCAAGGTTGGCACTTCCACGTTGTTTCCAAGGGCAGCTTGGGCAAAATTGATGGGTAACTCGTAGAGGATATCGATGTCTCTGCGGACAAAGAGCTCATGGGGTTTTATGGAAAAAGCGATGTAGACGTCGCCCGGTGAGCCGCCGTATATCCCGGCTTCGCCCTCACCTCTGAGGCGCATCTGGTAGCTTTCGTCTACTCCCGGGGGAACGGTAACCGTTAGTTTGCGCTTTACCTTTTCTCTGCCGCTACCTTTGCATTGGGGGCAGGGGTGGGCAATAGTCGTCCCTTCACCGTGACAGCTCGGGCAGGTGGCAGTGTGGACGAAGCGTCCAAAAAGGCTTTGCTGGATTCGGCGTACCTGGCCGCTACCATTGCAGTTAGGGCATCTTTGAGGGTTTGTTCCTGGTTGACTACCGACGCCGCGGCATAAAGAGCAGTTTTCAATGCGCCATATCTCAAATTGCTTGTCCGTGCCGAAGATAGCTTCCTCGAAAGAAAGGTTGAACCTGGCTCGCAAGTCGGCTCCTTTTTGAGGACCACGACGTCGAGCTGTGGCAGTTGCTCCACCAAAGAAAGCATCGAAGATATCGCCTAAGCCACCAAAACCGAAGTCTTCAAAACCCTGCCAGCCTGAGGTAGCCACCCGACCATAGCGGTCATAGGAAGCCCGCTTCTCGGGGTCGGAGAGAACTTCGTAAGCTTCGTTGACCTCCTTGAATCTCTCCTCAGCCCCAGCTTCTCTATTGTGGTCGGGATGATGTTGGAAAGCCAGCTTGCGGAAGGCTTTCTTAATTTGCTCGTCGCTGGCGTTTCTGGGTACGCCCAGTATTTCGTAGTAGTCTCGATTGCCTG
>JACNFS010000176.1 GCA_014384515.1 Dehalococcoidia bacterium
GAGATGATACAATATAGTTGTGGTATCAGGCAGGAGTAGCTGTTGTGGATGATAAAAGTCTGGAAATCCTCGAGTTCCCCCGGATAAGGGAGATACTGGCCGGATTCACTTCGTTTTCGGCCAGTCACGAACTAGCTGTTAATCTTCAACCACTTTCGGACTACGAACAGGTTTCTCTATTGCTGACACAGTCAGCCGAGGCACGACATCTCCTTTCTGTGGAGCCGGACTTCTCTATCGGGGGAGTTGTTGATATTCGTGAAGCGGTGAAGATGGCAGCGCTGGGTAAGATGCTTGAGCCCCGGGCTCTCCTGGAAATTCAGGGGACTATCGCTGCTGTCTGCCAGTTGCGAGGTCGTCTCAGGAAGTTGGCAAAAGAACTGCCACTGCTGTGGAATATCGCCGAGGGAATTGTTGAACTTCGCCAAGTCGAGAAAGACATCGGCAGCCGCCTTGCGCCGACTGGTGAATTGCTGGATTCCGCCTCGTCCAAGTTGGCGACGGTTAGACAACGATTGAGGCAGGCGCGTGAGCAGTTGTTGAATCGTCTGGAAGCGGTAATAAAGTCGCCTAGGGGGCGTAAGATAATCCAGGAGCCCATTATTACCGAGCGGGAAGGAAGATACGTTATTCCGGTCAAAGTTGAGTTTCGGAAAGAGATAAAGGGCATTGTTCACGATGTCTCCAACACCGGGGCTACCGTATTCATTGAGCCGTGGACGACTGTTGAGCTGGGGAACGAGCTTCGAGAGCTTGTGATGGAAGAAAGGCGTGAGGTAGAGAGGATTCTTAGGGAGCTAAGCAGTGAAGTTGGAGCGCATGAGGCAGAAATCTCTCATAGCATAGACCTTGTTGCTGAGCTGGATCTGGCGCTGGCCAAGGCGAGGTACGCCGATATGGCCAGGGCTGCCGAACCCGTCCTTACTACCTTCAAGGAAGATGGAAAGGGGAACGCCGGTGAACAGGCTGGCGTGCTCAGACTGGTTGAAGCCAGGCATCCGTTGCTCGCAGAAAAAGCAGTACCGCTTTCTGTGGAGATGGGGCGCGACTTCTCTGTCCTGGTGATTACCGGGCCTAATACAGGGGGCAAAACGGTGGCACTTAAGACGATTGGCCTGCTCAGCTTGATGGCGCAGGCCGGCATTCCGACCCCTGCTTCAGCGGAGACTTGCCTTCCAGTCTTTGACAGCATATTTGCCGATATCGGCGATGAGCAAAGCATTGAGCAGACGCTTTCCACCTTCAGCTGGCACGTGGGCAACATTGTACGCATCATCAAGAGTGCTACGGAAAAGAGCCTCGTGCTCCTGGACGAGTTGGGTACGAGCACCGATCCGGCAGAAGGTTCTGCCCTGGCTCGTTCGATTTTGCTCAGTTTCTCGTCGCGTGGAACGATGACTGTAGCTACCACTCACTACGGTGACCTGAAGGCGTTCGCACACACGACTCCGGGGCTGCAAAACGCCTCGCTCGACTTTGACCCAGTTACACTGATGCCGACCTACCATCTGACGGTAGGCATCCCTGGCGGCAGTAATGCCCTGGCTACCGCTTCTCGCCTGGGTCTGCCCTCCGAAATTATCGCCGACGCCAGAGAAATGCTCTCCGAAGGCGCTCAAGAGTTGGAGACCCTGCTCGCCGATTTGATGAACGAAAAACGACGAGTTGAGGCTCTCCATCGCGACCTGGGAAAAGCCAGAGATGAAGTTGAGCAACGGAACACTAAGTTAAGAAGCGAGCTTCAACGGTTAGAAGCGGGAGAGCAGAAGGTCATTCAAGAGACCCGGGACAGAGTTCTCTATGAAGCTGCTGAGCTGCATAAAGAAATCCGCCAGGCTGCGTCAGAACTACGGAAGGAGAAATCGAGGGAAAGGATCGAGCAAGCTAGGAAGGCAGTGGCTGCCGTACAGGAGCAGTTGCAGAGCGATGTCTGGCAGGCGACGGCAGGCGGGAAAACGGACGAGGAGGCAGCAGATGAGAGCAGCATTGCCCCGGGCGATACAGTCTGGCTGAAAGAAGCGAACCTGCAGGCGACGGTGCTGTCGGTATCGGAGGAAACACGGCAGATTGAGGTTCAGGCCGGGCGTACCAGGCTCAGTCTCAATCTTGATAGCGTACAGAAGGTGGTGTCTGTGGGCGGCGAAGCCACGTCACAATTTATCCCGGTAAGAAGAAAACTGCGCGGAGGGGCAGTTTCCCTTGAACTTGACCTGCGGGGAAAGCGGGCCGACGAGATATACGCGGCGCTTGACCGCTACCTTAATGACGCCTATCTGGCTAATTTGGGCGAGGTCCGCATTGCTCATGGGTTCGGCACCGGTACCGTGCGTGACATCGTGAGAGAGCTTCTCGCTTCTCATCCCCTGGTTAAGTCCTTCCGTGCTGGCAAGCGGGGTGAGGGTGGCGACGGAGCGACCATTGCAGAGCTGTAGTTAAGGGCTGGCCAAATGCTCATATGTTTGTGGAGTAGAACCAGCAAGGTATTACTGTGTTGACACCCAAACGTTTCCAGCTTCGCAGATTGAAGATGCTTGGCCTTCTCGACGAACTGGAGGCGGCCGGCGGCAAAGCAAAGTCACTATACGTGCCGTCTGGCCTGCCCCTGCCAGAAGTCGAGAGTTTGCTTCACGTAGTGCTTGAGGCTGAGCCTATTCCCCCGAATTTGGCTGAGCTTGCCGCCAGTTCGGAGACAGGGGCGGTTCTTTTTTGGGGCTCCTCGCGAAAGTGCCTGGTTGTGCCGCCGTTTCCAGTCACAGAAAAGTATTTGACTCACGATTATGATGTTGAGCCACTCCGTTCTCTGCTCCAGCACGATTTCACGCTTGCTTTGATTCTGGTACGCTTGGGCGCATATGCCATCGGCATCTGCCAGGGTGAAAAGCTCATCGTCAGCAAGGTCGGAACTGGTCTTGTTCACGCACGACACAAGAAGGGTGGTTCTTCGCAGCATCGGTTTGAACGGCACCGGGAAAAGCAAATAGAGTATTTCTTGGGCCGGGTCTGTGGCCACGCGAAGGAGCGGCTTGAGCCTAATGTCCAGGCACTGGACTACGTGGTATACGGAGGGGCACGAACTACCATACTCTCGCTTCGAAAACGATGCCCGTTCCTGGCCCGGTTTGACAACCGTACTCTGCCGCCCTTGCTCAACATACCTGAGCCCCGCAGGGCGGTGCTGGAATCGGCAATAGGCCAGGTCTGGTCAAGTGGCGTGACCGAATGGCGTGACAATGGAGTTTTGGCCTGAAAGGCAGCGGCTCCAACTGCGGTTCCCCATGGCTATCTTCCGCGCTTTCGCAGTTGCATCGAAGGTTCTTTCGACTAACTGGCTGCTATTCTATGTCTCGGTCTAGTCTCTTCATTCAAGTCCATTCCACCACGACAGCAGGCTGGTGAGGAGCGGCCTTTGGTGCTAAAATTAAACCAAAAAACAAGGAGGGAAAGAATATGGCCATAAAGAAAGTGTGCGTTGTTGGTTCGGGGCTGATGGGTGGTGGGATAGCTCAAGTGTCGGCGCAGGCAGGTTATGAAATAACGATGGTTGATGTGAAGCAAGAGTTTATTGATAGAGGGATGAAGGGCATAAAAGCCAGCCTGGGCAAGTTTGCGGAGAAGGGCAAAATCAGCCAGGCAGATATGGAGAAAGCCCTGGCAGCGATTCGTACCTCAACCAACCTGAAGGAGGCAGCTAAGGACGCAGATTATGTTATCGAGGCGGTGTTTGAGAGGGCTGACGTTAAGATACCGATATTCGAGCAACTTGAAGAGGTGTGTCCCAAGGAGACCATCCTGGCATCCAACACTTCTGGAATACCTATAAGCCTACTTGCATCTGCCACTCAACGTCCGGAGAAGGTCATAGGTATGCACTTCTTCAGTCCTGTTCCAATGATGAAGGGGTTAGAAGTGGTGAAGTCTTTGCTTACTTCGGAGGAAACCCTCAAAGTCAGTCTTGATTTCGCCAGGGCTATAGGTAAGGAGCCGGTAGTGGTCAAAGACTCGCCTGGGTTTGTGACCAACAGGATAATACCGCTGGTGATGAACGAGGCAGCCAAATTGCTGGAAGAGGACCTGGCTGGCATGGAGGATATCGACAGTATTGTCAGGTTGTCTTTTAATTGGCCCATGGGACCATTTCAGTTGGCGGACCTCGTTGGTGTAGACGTTGCCGTAGACCTCTTAGAAGGCATCTACCAGCAGACCGGGTGGGAAAGATATAAGCCTACGCCATTATTGAAAAGGATGGTGGAAGTCGGGTATTTGGGAAGGAAAACTGGCAAAGGTTTCTACGGGCTGTTCGACAAGAAATAATCC
>JACNFS010000062.1 GCA_014384515.1 Dehalococcoidia bacterium
CGAACTTCTTGCAATTCCCCTCCCCTGGCGGGAGGGGATTAAGGGGAGGGGGATTTCCTTAGGTTTCACCCTCACCTACCCTCTCCTTGGACTTCGTCAAGGACAAGTCCCGTCAAGGGAGAGGGATTTTATGTGGAACTCTATACGCAAGACTGTAACTGATAGAATCCACGGATTAGGGTGAACTGAAGTGGCTTGTATCAGCAGCGCCTGATTATTTTGTATGGCTCCTTAGTCGGTCAGTGGTCTTACTATCTGCGGTATGCTTCTCTACGATGACGGACGTGATAAATGGTCAAGACTTTCGTCTTGGTATGCACTGAATCTCATAAGAGTCCATTTTCTTCCAGTCTCTTCCTAAGCTCTTCGAAACTTACTGTAGGCTTCCTGAGCCACCTTGGCCACGTCCTCGCCAGCATTAAATATGAGGCTGAACATACGGCCATGCTTCCAATCGCTATCGCCCAATTTCAGAGACTGAAGCGTTGCCATAATCTCTTCTCGGGGCTGTCCATTCTCCGGGAACCCAACTTTGGCCATGGCTTTGCCTCCTTTCCCTATTCAGAAGAGGGTCAAAAGATGTTACACAGCATTTAAACTCAGAACATGTGTAGTGTATAGGCGATGGCTATACCCAGATATGTGCCAACGACCCAGCCAATGATGCCGGTGATTACGCCAGAGACGACGATTTCCTTGTTCTTCAGCACAGACGCCACCATAGGGACGAAGGGCGGTGAGTAAAGAGCAGCTACAGAGGTGATTATTACTGTATCGGCGTCGATTCTAGCAATGGCAGAAAGGGCTACGTGTATAGCAACGGAGATGAAATAAACGAAAGCCACGAAGCCTATCATGGCTGGTGCGGTTGTGAGCAGCTCCTTGATATCGGCCATGGAGCTGACTGCCAGACAGAAGATGAGTATCAGGTACTGGCCAAACTGGAAGGTCATGGGGATTCGCCTAACGGCGGGTACGAAAGAAAACGCTATGCCCAGTGTAGAGACGGTGAGTATAGCTACCACCATGGCATAGTCCTTGGGAACTACGAAGGTCAGCCCGGCGCCTACAGCAAAGATGCCGATGGCTATTCCGAAGGCTCCAAGCAATGGCAGAATAACCTTGCGCTGAAAGATGCCGACATAGGAGTCGAAATTAACCTCATCCTGACTCTGATTTTCACCACCTGCAGACTGGAAGGCTGGCAGGAATTTGAGCAGTACCCTTTGCAGGACAGTAATCAGTATCAGAAACCAAATAGCACCAACAGCCACGTCCGAGGTGTGAGCTGCAACATAGACCGTAGGGTCGATCTGAAGGGCAGTACCGATGGCTGCCAGGTTGGGTGTGCCGCCGGTATAGACACCGATCAACATTCCACCAACCTTCCAGGCCTCGCCGCCTACCAAACCCCTGAACAAGAAATAGCCAGCGCATACCGTGATGACAACTCCCACCAGCGCGAAGGCGAAGGACAAGAGAGACTTGCCAGCGAGCCTTGACCATCGCTTGATGTCGATGGAAAAGAAGATAAGCGGTATGGCTATGGGGATGGTCAACGTCATTAACATGTCCTGCGTGTCAAAAATATTTTCGGGCAGGACACCGATGTTGCCAATAAGGATGCCGACAGCATAGCAGATGACCACGGAGCCAAGTCGGTTCAGGGGAGTGAACCTCTGGCAGAGATAGATAACCAGAGCTGGAAACAAGATAAAGAACAGTATCCAGAATATTATCACCACATACCTCCTTTTTGGTTCCTTGGGAAGCTACGTTTTCGCGAAAAGGCTATTCATATTATTACAATGAACTTAGATATTACAACCACCGACAGTTCAGCATCGCAAATAGACAAGTTGTCCCAAAATTGAGTATTTACCACCTCCATGAGTCAACCTTATCAAGGGGATAAATCGGTCTGGTGATAGCTTGATAGTTTAAATCAAAGACATTTATATTGGTTACACCCGGAGTGGCTACATTGATAGTTTCACGGTTATACAACAAATACCAGATGCGGAAAGGAAACAAGTTTTTAACAACTACTATATCCGCCTTCCACAGGCTCAGCCCTAGATCGTTGTAAAAATCAGGATGCATAGCGGGGACGGGCATCTCAGTCAGGATCAGGTGGACACCTTTGTTTTTCAGGATGACAGTCTTGCCATACAACCATTTTCTTTTATGAATCACCTGCCCGGTTACTTGTACGGAGCGGTTGTATATTTTATCCAGTTTTCCGCCCACGGTTAGTGTAATTGTCTCATTAAGAGGTACTTTGAAAGCTTCCTGCGCTGCCTCAGGGTCCTTGACCGGGATATAGGAAACAAGGTCTGATCCTTCCTCGATTAGAGCTCTAAGTATCCATGTATTCTCACCGGGTGCTCCTGCGCCTACAGCATCAGAAACATCGCAAATTACCGTCGTCCCAAATTGTCTGGCAAACCAGCTATCACGGGCTAGCCTTATTGCCTCTGATGGCGTTATAGGTTCAGGATGCTTAACATCCCGCACAGACCAGTCGAGCTCAGCTATTTCATCGGCGAGTTTCTCGGCCAGAGAGGGATTATTGTCGGTTACTGCCACGGTACTCCATCCTAGCTCAGGCTCATCTAACCAAATATGCACCATGAAGTTTGATACGCTGAGGACACCTCTTGAGCGTTCCATTTCCTGCATTCTCTTGAAAATCTGGCGCATTGGAGATAGGAAGTCTATATTCATGCCGCCGCCTTTTAGCAGCCGCATTTTTCTGAATGCCATTGTGGGATTGACTTCTCCGTTGACCGTCTTGATTAGGATCTCTCCAGCAGAATAGCCAGTTTCAAACTGGTCGCGGTGTGGATTGGTTTTATAGCCGATGATGAACGTCACCAGTTGGGCCCTTCTTTGAGTTACGTTGGCATGGAGGTCAAAAGAAACGCCTATAGGAACTCCGTCTCCTAACTCATCTCGAATTGCCTGCAGAAGGTCCCCTTCGGGGTCATTAAGACCATCAACTCCCATAGACCCGTGAAGCGCAAGATAAATGCCATCGAGTTTGTGGCACTCCCTCAGTCCTTGAAGCAGTTCCTTTTTGAAACGTTCATAGATATCCCTTTCGATAGGTCCCCCGGATACAGCGCGCGCCTTGATGATTGGAATAACCTCGATGTTCCCGTTGCCAAAATCCGCTACCGCTTCAAGAAATCCACCGAGTTCGTCCTTTTGGTTTAGGGTAAGGATTTCATTGCCATAGTAGAGTTCAAGAGCTTCAAAATCGAGTAGCGTTGTTTTCACAGGAGAGAAAACGTTGGTCTCCTGCTGAATCTGGGCTACGGCAATTACTTTCTTCTCTTTCAATACTGCCTGTGGTGATTGGCACAGTTGGCCACACCCAATAACAATGGGTACTAACAACAAGATAGTCGAAAGCATTGGTAGGCGTCTCTTATGCATTACAGAACACCTCCTGACCAAAAACTTGAAAGGCAATTGATAGTCGAGAGGCTTGCCGGTTTCAGCTAAATCAATATTACCATAGTAATATACTCGATGAGAACGATTCTATCAGACCGGTGGACTCAATCGTGGCGAAAGGTGGTAGTTCAGCTTCACAATGCTTTGACACTAATGATGGTCGATGATATGATTGCATCGAAGCTAGATTGCATGAGAATGCTGAAAAAGTCAAGGGTTTGGCCTTGAGCTAACCCCTATTCTAAGTTATCATACAGTCAGCAAATCTATTGAAGAGTATGTATGATGCTGAAGGTAAAATCAAGCCAGCTTTCCTTCTACGGCAACCATATCTACGGTCCGGTAATCCCCGAGGACCACTTCCTCAAGCTCCTGAATAAAGCGGTCGACTTCTCCTTCGTCAACGAGCTTTGCCGGGATGGCTATACCCCAGATTTCCGCAGACCTGCCTATGAGCCAGAGATGATGTTCAAGATCATCTTCCTCCAGTTTCTCTACGATGTGTCCGACCGCCGTATAGAGGAAGAGGTCAACTTCAACCTGGTTTTAAAGTGGTTTGTTGGCCTCGCTATAGATGAGTCACCACCTGATGCTTCTGGCCTCACCCGCTTTCGTGATCGCCTGGGGGTGGAGCTCTTCACCAACATCTTCAATCAAATTGTGGAGATTGCCAGAGAGAAGGGTCTTGTCTCAAACCGGCTCAGGGTATTGGTGCTGGCAGCCTAGTTGTCCAGGGCACGGCGACCAACCACCGCTTGCATAGCAGGGTCTCTAGCCAGCCGCACCGCATCATTGGTGTCCTCGTATCCCGCCAGACGACTATACACCGACTGCCGTA
>JACNFS010000129.1 GCA_014384515.1 Dehalococcoidia bacterium
GAGATTGCTTCGCTTCGCTCGCAATGACAAAAAGGGCCTCGCAAAGATAGTATGGGTTGGCATTGATTCGTCGCTGACGCTTCTGGCAATGACATTGTTGAGCAATTCCTTGTGTTTGGGATTTGGTGCTTAGTGCTTGGGATTTTCTAATCATGTGCACATATTTGACGTGTTACACATAGACGCTCTACACGAAAGCCGAGATGCCTAGCATTTCTCGACCGATGATTAGCTTGTGAATCTGCGTGGCGCCGTCGGGGAAAGTGAGGGTGCGGGCATCGCGGAAATAGCGCTCAATGGGGTATTCTTCAGAGATGCCGTAGGCGCCGTGGATTTGGACAGCCTGGGAGGTTACCCCGATGGCCATTTCTGTGCTGAAGGCTTTGGCCATAGAGGCTTCTCTGAAGCAGATTTCACCCTTGCCTAGCAGGTAATAAGCCTGGTAGCAGAAAAACCGGGCTGCCTCGGTCATCATGACCATATCGGCAATCATTTCCTGAACGAGCTGAAAGCTGCCGATAGGGCGACCAAATTGTTTTCTCTCCTGGGCGTATTTGATGGCGGCGTCGATAGCTGCCTGAGCGAGTCCCACCGCTCCCATGCCCACGGATATTCGAATTGAGACAAGGTCGGTGAGTGCTATTCGGTAAGCATCACCCAGGGTGCCGACGAGGTTGCTTTTGGGAACCCGGCAATCCTCGAAGATTACCTCTGAGGTCGGGCAGGAACGACAGCCTAGTTTGGGCAGTTCCCTGGTGGCAAACGGGGACTCAGCCTTATCGACGATGAAGCAGGAAATGCCTCTAGCTCCCTTGCTCGGGTCGGTAGAGGCGAAGATAACAGCTATGTCAGCGATTCCGCCATTTGTTATCCAGGTCTTCGTGCCGTTGATTACGTAGTAATCTCCGTCAGGTACGGCTGTAGTCTTGATATCCCGAGCCGCGGAGCCGACATCAGGTTCGGTCAATCCAAAACAGGTGATTTTCTCCAGGGACAGCACCTGGGGGATGAACTTCGCCTTTTGCTCAGCAGTGCCATCCTTCAATAGAATGGGGAGCAAGGCGCCATCTTGCATCATGAGTATCATGCCTAAGCTGAGATAAGCACGGGCCATCTCCTCGCCCAGAACACCGTAGGAGACGAGGTCGAGGCCTTGACCTCCATACTCTGGAGGAAGTGTTGAACCTATGTAGCCGAGAGGCAGCAGCTTCTTCAAAAGGCCTAAAGCTATATCTTTGGGCAGAGGATGATATTTGCGGTCATACTCATCGGCGATGGGCGTTATTTCTCGTTCCAGGAATTCCCGAACGTTCTTCTTCAGTATTTTTTGTTCCTCGTTGAGTTCTGGAATCATTCCTCTCCTTCTCTTAGGTTATTGTGGGGGTTATTCTAAACCAAGTTTTGAGCATTGTCTACTGACTGTGCTTTCTCTTCCCCTCGCTGTTGACGGGAGAGTCCGCTCGGACAGGTCTAAAGACCCGGCCCTATATTTCTTCCCTCTCCCTTGATGGGAGAGGCTAGGTGAGGGTGAGGAAAGATCAAAGATTAAAGACCAAAGATTGGAAATTCGCATCTATGGAGATATTGCCTTTTGGTTCTCACGGTTAGCCCCTGAAACTCCTTTTGAATTTTGACCTGTCATTTTGCGTTTTACATTTTGACTTTTACATTTCCACCTGGAGTCTGCCACCCTACCCCTGGCGAGGCTAAAGCCTCGCACTACATGCTAGATGGGAGACGACTGTGGTGAGGGTGAGTTGCTGACTTATAATCGGTTAGAGTGAAGTGGTATAATTGGCTAGGGTGGTGGTTGATTAATGGCTGAGGCGTTGCTTTATGATAGGCTTCATGGGCCTAGGGTGCGCTGCAATGTTTGCCAGTGGCGTTGTGTTATTGGCCCGGGCAAGTCTGGCGTTTGTCGAGTACGTCGAAATGACGACGGCGTCCTTCGTGTGCTTAACTATGCTGAGGTCTCGTCGGTAGCCGTTGACCCTATCGAGAAAAAACCCCTGTTCCATTTTTTCCCGGGGAGCTTGGCTTTCTCTCTGGGTACCTGGGGGTGCAACTTTCACTGTAGGCATTGCCAGAACTGGGAGATCTCTTGCATTGAAGAGCTGGCGGAAATGATGAGGCCTTCAAAAAGGATTTCACCGCAGGAAGCTGTGAAATCAGCCAAAGAACGCCATTGTGGTGGCATCGCCTGGACTTACAATGAGCCGAGTATCTGGTTTGAATATACACTGGACTCAGCGAAACTGGCCAAGAAGAACGGGCTTTACACTGTTTACGTGACAAACGGTTATCTTACGCCAGAGGCTTTGGATACTATTGGGCCTTATCTCGACGCCTGGCGGGTTGATATTAAGGGTTTTTCTGATGCTTTGTACCGGGACTTAGCCAAGATTTCCCGGTGGCGGGGGATTCTTGAGGTGGCTAAGAGGGCGCGAGAGAAATGGAGTATGCATGTTGAGGTGGTGACGAATGTAATTCCGACGATGAATGATGATGAGGAGCAGCTAGAGGGCATTGCTGGCTGGATACGGGACGAACTGGGAGAACTAACGCCGTGGCATGTCACCCGGTTTTATCCTCAGCATAACCTGACCCATTTGCCACCGACCCCGATAGCCAGCCTGGAGAAGGCTTATGATATTGGTAAGAGAGCCGGCTTGCGCTTTGTCTATTTGGGCAACGTCCCCGGTCATGGTGGAGAGAACACTGTTTGCTATTCTTGCGGCAAAGTGGTCATTCACAGGTTTGGCTATGAGACTGAAGTGGTTGGCGTTGACGGCTCAAAATGTAAGTTTTGCGGGGCTGAACTTAATGTGACAGCGACCCCAAGGCAACTGGCTTGAGGAGGTAGTTTATGGCAGGGATAGTTTTTGGTTGTATTGTACCTCATCCCCCGCTGCTGGTACCTGCTATCGGTGGAGGACAGGAGGCGGCGATATCAGCAACAACACAGGCTATGGAGCAATTAGCTGATAAGTTAGCCGGGCGGCATCCTGAAACAATTTTGATTATCAGCCCTCATGGAGAGTATCACTCTGATGCTATGGGCATACTTACTGCCAAATCATCGACCGGCGATCTAAGTAGTTGGGGCGTTCGGGGGCCTCGGCATGACTTTCATAATGACCTCGAAATGGTGGCACTTGTTCAGAAGGAAGCAAAAGCGGCTGGTATTGGCACAAAGTCTATTGGTGAGAAGAGCTACCGGCTTGACCACGGGGTAATGGTGCCCATGCACTTCCTACTTTCTGGAGTGAAGGGGGTGCCGCTGGTGCCGCTCACGTTCTCCTGGCTTCCGTTGGAGACGCATTTCACGTTTGGTAAAGCGATTAGACGAGCTGCAGAGCAAAGTCAAAAGCAAGTAGCATTGGTGGCCAGCGGTGATCTTTCTCATCGACTTATTCCAGGGGCGCCAGCGGGTTACGAGCCTATGGGTAAAGTCTTTGACGAGAAACTGGTGAAGGCGTTATCATGTTTGGATACTGGGGATATTTTGAATTTGGATAGGGAGCTTATTGAGCGGGCTGGAGAATGCGGCTTGCGCTCTTTTGTAATCCTTCTAGGTGCGCTGGATGGGCTCAGGGTAGAACCCGAGATTCTTTCATACGAGGGACCTTTTGGGGTCGGCTATCTAGTAGCTTCTTTTGAAGTTGTGCCTTGAGGTTCGTTTAAGGGGGTAGAATGGAAAAGCAGCTTCACCCAATAGTAAAGCTGGCCAGAGAGGCGGTGGAAAGCTATGTTGGCCAGGACAAGGTACTCAAGCCAAAAGAGCTTACCGATGAAATGAAGCAGAGGTCTGGAGTTTTCGTGTCTATAAAGAAGCATGGTGAATTGAGAGGTTGCATTGGCACCTTTGAGCCAAGTAGAGCGAATGTAGCTGAAGAAATCGTTGCTAATGCTATTAGTTCAGCCACTCAAGACCCTCGCTTTGCATCGGTTGTGGTTTCTGAGCTAGGTGACCTGGAATACAGCGTGGATATCCTCACCGAGCCTGAACCGGTGGATGGTATTGACCAGCTTGACCCGAAGAAATATGGGGTAATTGTGGAGTGTGGGTTTAGGCGGGGGCTGTTGCTACCTGATCTCGAAGGTGTGGCCACTGCTGAAAAGCAGATCGAGATTTGTCGAGCTAAGGCTGGCATATCAGCTGATGAACCGATTAAACTGTACCGCTTTGAAGTGAGGAGATACAAGTAACGTGAGGTTGCTGATTATTGGTGTTGGCGACTGTGGCTGCAGGCTGGCTGGTGAGTTCGCCCGGTTAAACAAGGTGGCAAGAGCCAAGCGGCGAGTCAGCATAGTTAGCCGTGCCTACGCGATTAACGATGACCAGGCCAGCCTGGCGGCTTTGCCCAAGGCTGGGCGTGAATGGCTGCATCCTGTGTTGATTCGCAGCTCGCTTGTAGGTGAAAACAAGTCGAATGAAGCTGGCACCCAACATATGCGTCAGGAGAGCGACCGGGTGCTGACGGCTATGAGAACGGGTGGTTTTTTTGAGGCGGATGCTTTTCTATTGATCGCTGGTGCCGCTGGAAGCCTTGGTTCTGGTGGAGTTCCAGTGATAGCCAAACTGTTCAAGGAGCGCTATGTGGGTAAACCGGTCTATGCTCTCATTGTTCTTCCGTTTGAATCCGAGGCGGCCGACCCGCAATACGCTCATAATACGGCTACCTGTCTCAAGTCAATCGATAAAGTGACTGACGCCGTGATTTTGGTGGATTACGGGGGGGTCGGAACGTGGGGAGACACGACACAGGTTGAGAGGATGGACGGAGTGAACAAAGATATAGTTTTTTCATTTTATGACCTTCTTTGTGCTGGTGAGGCGGTTGGCTCAAAACATGTTGGAGCCAAAGTGCTGGATGCTGGCGATATAGTGCAAACGCTAACAGGTTGGACAGCGATAGGCGTCGGCAGAACAAAATTCCGCGCGTCAAGATTTCCCTGGAGGAAGTCGCGGGATTTTCGGGAGACGGGCTCGGAAACGCTCAGGGCTATGGAGGCGATGAACTTGGCTTTGATTCGGTTGTCGATTGATTGCAAGTTGGAGGATGCTGGCAAAGCCCTGTATCTTCTTTCAACTCCGGCAAAACAAGCTAATATTGATATGGTCAAAGTTCTGGGGAATCGCCTGCGGGAGGTGGCAGGGAACGCTGAAATAAGAGACGGCAGTTTCTTCGGGGCTAGAGGTTTTGTCCAGGTTACTGTGGTGGTATCAGAGTTGGTTTATGTGGAGGCGATTAAGAATTACTATGACAGGGCGGTTAAATCAGCTCGGACGCCCAAAACGGGGGAGGAGGCAGGGGGGAAGGCAGAGAGGAAGACAAAGAAGACGACGAAGAAGAAGGCAGATTAGCATGGGATGCTTGGCAATGCTCCTGTCATTCTGACCGGAGCGAAGAATCTAGAGACCCTTCGCTGTGGCTCAGGGTGACAACTAAATACTGTTGAGATTAGCATGACTCTTTTCGACTTAGATCAACTGGAATCGAAGGGCAAAGCGACGCGTGGGATGGACTCTGAGTTGTCTGGTGATATGCCTTTAGCAGCTAGAATGCGGCCGCGAAATTTTGAGGAGTTTGTGGGGCAGAAGCATCTGGTGGGCGAGGGGCGGGTGCTAAGGAAGTGCATTGAGGCAGACCAGTTACCATCGATGATTTTTTGGGGCCCACCAGGCAGCGGCAAGACGACCCTGGCTTTTGTTATTGCTAGCGTCACCAGGTCACACTTTAGTCCGCTGAGTGCAGTCAACGCGGGTGTGGCTGATTTGCGCCGCATAGTTGATGAGGCCAAGCACAGACTCAAGCTATCCGGGCAACGGACTGTCTTGTTTATTGATGAGATTCATCGATTTAATAAGGCTCAGCAGGATGTCATATTGCCCTTCGTGGAGAACGGCGTGGTAATTCTCATCGGTGCCACAACCGAGAATCCTTCCTTCGAGGTTATCTCTGCTTTACTCTCGAGATGCCGAGTGTTTACTCTAAATTCATTAACTGATGAAGAGGTTCGCCATATTGTTGAACGAGCTATGAAAGACGAGGAGAGAGGGCTGGGGAAATTGAAGGTAGAGCTAGCTGAAGAGGCTTCAGCACATCTGGTTGTTATGTCTAACGGTGATGCTCGGGTGGGGCTCAATGCCTTGGAGATGGCAACTCAGGCTACTTCGCCGGAAGCTGATGGATATCGCAGACTCGGCCTGACCACCATCGAGGAAGCCCTACAGCATCGTGCTTTGCTTTATGACAAAAGTGGCGACCAGCACTATGATTTTATTTCGGCGCTTCACAAGTCGCTACGTGGTTCAGATCCGGACGCAGCTTTGTATTGGCTGGGGCGAATGCTCGAGGCTGGAGAGGACCCTCTTTATGTTGCCCGACGCCTGGTGCGGTTTGCTTCTGAGGATGTGGGTATGGCCGATCCGCAAGCGTTGATGGTGGCTGTAGCCGTGCAACAAGCGGTGCATTTTGTGGGCATGCCTGAGTGCAACCTGGCTCTGGCTGAGGCGGTAACTTATCTGGCTACGGCTCCAAAAAGCAATTCCCTCTATGTAGCCTATTCTCAGGTGCAGCAAGACGTTGAAGGAAGTCGCAATGAGCCGGTGCCACTTCACCTGCGCAATCCAGTTACCGGACTAATGCGAGGGCTGGGATATGGGAAAGGCTATGAACACGCCCATGATCATCCAGGGCACTTTGTAGAGCAACAGAACCTGCCGACTTCGCTTCAGGGCAAGCACTACTACTTCCCCAGCGACCAGGGCTACGAGAAGGAAGTGGATGCCAGACTTGAAGCCTGGTGGGGGAGCAACCGGGAGAAGAAAGACTGAGACGGAAGGCCGTATCTTTCCCCTGTGGCGATATTACCCTGGAAGGTGTTTGTTATTTCCCTGAGGGCGAAGGAGTATTCCCGGCCGTAGTCCTGTGTCATCCTCATTCTCTTTACGGCGGCTCGATGGACAACAACGTTATTCTGGCGGTGGGTTCAACCCTGGTTAACAAGTCCACAATTGCCTTCATGTTTAACTTTCGTGGGGTAGGCGGCAGTCAGGGCAGCTTTGGAGGTGGCGTTGCTGAGCAGGAGGATGTGGCAGCAGCCATAAGCTGGCTAGCTTGTCAACCCGAAGTCGACGCAGGTAGAATGGGGCTGGTCGGCTATTCCTTTGGTGCCGCGGTGGCTTTGCCTGTTGCCCATAGTGACAAACGGGTTAAGGCGGTGACGCTTATCTCGCCGCCTCTTGAGCCATCACAAATGCCGCAGCTAAAGGAGTGTGCTAAGCCCAAGCTCATAGTCTGTGGGACTGAGGATTTTGTGGTTTCGCTTGAGAAAGCGGAGCTGATGAATCGAGAGGCGGCCGAACCAAAGCAATTTGAGCTTGTTTCTGGGGCTGACCATTTCTGGTGGGGGCATGAGGTGGTGCTGGCAGAGAAAGTGGCAGCTTTCTTTGGCGGTCTATTTGGGAGTGATAGTGCTGAATGACGGTCAGCGATATAACAAATCCTCGTCTTTACGGGAAGCGGGCTGGAGTGGCACCACATAGCTGCCCTGCCTTAGTCATGAAGCGAGTACGAGCCTTCAGTCCTCGAGCTTGTCAGGTGCTTCGCTCTCCTGCTCTTTGTATTCTGGCAAATAGTCCGCGAGATTCCTGCCCTGAAAGTAAACCTCGCAGACCAGCCTACCGCGTTCTATCCCGCGCGGCGATCCTAACTCAACTTTCTTATTCTGGATAAGGATGGAAAGCTTCTGTTCAGCAGCCATCGCCCCTTTTCCGGTCTTGGGAGCATTGTAGCCAGTCGCTTGCACGCGATTTCCGGTCCTGTTCTCCAATTCCCAGCCCGGAGATACATCAAGTGTATTACCATCAATAACCGCTACTACGGCAAATGTCTCCATAACTGCCTCGGTGCGAACTCGACCCTAGCACCCGACAATTATACATTCTCTGGCGTGACCGCACACGGTACCGGTCTCGATGCGAGCGCATGCCACGGGCCCTCGGGGCAGAGAGGCCCCACAACAAAGCACCACCTACAAATAGCACCTCCGTCCGTTTGTTTCTCGTTCTAGCACCCATCTCGTGATTTGTGGCGAGCGTGTGGTTTCTCATGTTTTTCAAACTCCGCTTCGCTCACAGGCCTACAGGACTTAAGATCCCCATTCTCTATTGTGGTCATAAATGGTGCCCTGCATTTCCAACAGCGGAAGGGCCCCTCATAAGTTGGCTCAATCAACGAGAAACCGTTCCCTGCGCTGCACTCGGGGCACTGTATATTGATCCGGCACGAGATTTCGCACATTACCGATTCTTGCTCAATTCATCACGAGAAATGTTCACCTTGATCTTGCTATTTTTGACCTCGAGCACATCTTGAGGTGAAAAAAAGAGGTCTCTGTGCGGCGGTTTTCTGTTGACCACAAATTTGCTGACTTCACCCGTCAAGGTATTGTGCATCAGATGGTCAACCGTTCCCAAAAGTCGGCCATTCTTGTCTACTACCTCGGCTCCATATTTAATTTGCATTTTTCCTGTCATCCTTCGCTTCAAAACCGGTAGCTTCTCGGCATGCTAAGAGCCTCGAAGTTCACTCTTCCACGTATATTGTTTCGGGGCTTTTGCTATTGAGGCATCGGCCGGCGACCTAGGCCTTCAACACAACCAGCTTTGGGCCTTCAGCGGCATCTTCAACGCTGAGGATCAACTTGTCAGCCAGATCAGCGACATCTTCCCCTATTAGCAACACCTTTGAGCCCTCGTATTCTATGACCTGGTCTCCTTCTGCCCGCCTGTCCAGCGCTAGACCGAAGTTTTCGGGTGACCTCAACTCTAGCCTTAGGACTATTTCCGGGTCACTTGTATGGTCCAGCAATCTCTCCCTCAACTGTTCCTTAGCATTATCTGTCACAATCATAGCCCTTTCCTCCCTTCAGCGCCGAATAATCGCTGGTGACTTCCTTAACCTTGTGTTCCTCCGGTGACTCTCGTATAGTTCTGCGGAACAGGTCAATACTCGCCCCTTTCTATATCATTGTACCCAGCCTCGGGCTGGTTGAACATACAGCATCTGGGTTATTCAAGCAACAAAAAAGGAGTATCCCAGTATAATCCTTATGGGGAAACCGTTGTGTAGTGGAGCGACCAGGCTGTTTCACGGCGAGGTAGAGCAGTCTTCACGGTTTTTTGTCATATTGCCAGGATTTGGACACAGCTGCCCTAGTCGGCTTCTGGCTTGTTGACTTGTTAATGTCGGGGGTGTTACGCTGTTACCATATCTCACCAACCATGGGAACTAGAAGCTGGGAAGGCATGTCGAAGTGATTGTGTGGGAGTGGGGCGATGAAAGAGATCAAGGTGTTGATAGTAGATGACAGGGAGGTCTTCCGGGAAGGTCTGGCTAGATTGCTGGAAGAACAACAGCATATTAAGGTTGTTTCTTGGTGTGCGGGCAAGCAGGCTATTGGCATGGTCGAAAAGGTCAAACCTGACTTGGTTCTGATGGATACGGACCTTTCGGAATGTGACTCTATCGATGTCGTTCGGCAAGTCACTGAGTCATCTCCAGAGGTAAAGATAGCTATGTTCAGCGAATCTGTGGATCAAGCCAGGCTTTTCGCTTCCGTTGAGGCCGGTGCTAGCGGATACCTTGTCAAGGATCTGTCTGTGGATAATCTTGTCAAATCTATTGACCTGATCTCAGAAGGCAGAGTTGTCATCTCTCCTCTTCTTTCAAAGAAATTCGTTGACGAGTTCACCGTGCTCAGGGAAGAGAAGAGAGCAAGGGGTACCGAGGAGGAATCGGATTTATCAGAAAGAGAGACGGAGATCTTAAGACTGGTAGCCGAAGGCTACACCAATAAGGAGATAGCCCAGAAACTGTGCATTGCTGAGAATACAGCCAAGGTTCATGTCAAGAATATTCTGCAGAAACTGGAATTGCGTAATCGGCAACAAGCGGCAGCATATGCCGCGGAGCACGGCCTGGTAACCGGAGTAGGCGATGGGGAGGACGATCACGAAAGCGGTGACTAGCGGCCAATAACAGAAAGCGAAATAACCAAAAGCATGTCCAAAGGGGTTATCGTGAGATAACCCCTTTTTTTGCTTGAAATACCCTACATGCGGTATGGCTGCGGAGTTTGGCCTGCGATACAATACTTCTGTGGGGATGAAAATGCTTGGTTTGAATGTGTTAGTGACATGCCAATTGACGGTTGGTCAAAGGTCGATGCTCATAAGTGGATAGGGAGCAGCACAAGATGGCAGAGAACTACTATGGCGAAGTCTGATTGGCTCTGGTTTTACCTGATGTGGGCAGGTTTCATTATATCCCTCCCCGTCGTCTATTTGCATCACGTGTTCAAGGAGACGGTCGTGTGCCGTCAGCCAAAAGGTGTCCGTTTCAAAAGGGTGCCGGTCAAAGGAGAATCACCTGGCGAAGATAGAAGCAATGCTGATGTGATGGGGAGTGGGCCTTCGAGTCTATGAGTCTTTCGTAGTCTTCTGACCGGAGTGGAAGGTCACCAAAGAGAGAGATCATGATGCTAGTAATTACCGCGAAAGCCAAAGAAAAGTTGAGAGAGATTGCGGAAAAGGAAGCTCCAGAGACTGGTCCGCACGACGCTGCCACTGCGCTTAGGCTTCGCCTGAGCGGTCTGGATAACGGCAGCCACAGCATCGAATGCCGATTCGGTATCGACCAGGCGCAAGCAGGGGATGAAGTTGAAGATATCGGCGGAGCGAAGCTGGTTATTGACCCATCATCATTCGGGTATCTGCGTCGCATAAGTGCGATTCTAGATTTATCACAAGTAGGCCCGGGAGAACAGCTTATTCTGATAATTGAAGGGAGTTAACAACAGGTCTGTTCAGCATCGAATCAACTTGCAAGCGGGAAGCAAGGAGGTAGCCGTGAAATTAATGATTATTGCGTTAGGGCAGTGTGGCTCCCGAGTTGGGGATGAGTTTGTTCGCCTGAATAAGCGGGCACAATCGCAGTGGGGCATAAACATAGTTACGGGAGTCTTTGCTGTCAACACAGACCAGACTGACCTCAGCGGCTTGTCTGATATCGGTTCGGACTACATGCATCGTATTCTAATCGGCGGGCGCAGGACCTATGGCCACGGTGTTGGCAAGGTAAACGAGATGGGCGCTGAATTGGCCAGGGACGACGGTGATAAGGTTATCGATGCTGTGAGAACTGCACGCAATTTCTATCAGACCGACGCTTTCCTGCTCATCGCGGGCGGAGCTGGCGGCACTGGCTCCGGGGCCATATCAATAATTGCCCAGATGATCAAAGAGCGTTACATAGGCAAACCGGTGTTTGCTCTCATCGTTCTCCCGTTCGAGCACGAAGAGACGGCCGAGCTGAGAAGCGTATATAACACAGCGACCTGTCTCAAATCCATCCACTCAGTAGCTGATGCTGTCTTCCTGGCTGACAACCAGCGGTATGTCAGAAAAGACGCCAGCCTGGCAATGAACCTACAGAGAATAAACTCAAGAATCGTTGAGCCATGGTACGATATGATGTGTGCCGGCGAGATAACCAAGTACAGTCATGTTGGCGCCAAGACATTGGACGCGGGCGACATTATGCAGTCCCTCGACGGCTGGACAGCCATCGGTGTCGGCAGAGCCGACATACCGCGTGGCCTACATTTCTCCCGGCAAGAGGGTAAAGACAGCTTCAAGGAAAAGACCGACGAGAATCTAAGAGCCATGCAGGCCATGGATGCCGCTGTGAGTGAACTTTCCATCACGTGCAGTCCTGAGGATGCTGGTAGGGCTCTTTATCTCTTGTCTGCCCCGGCCAAGGAAATGACTATGGACATTGCCAAGGGTCTCGGCGATTATCTCAGAGAGATGGCAGAAAACGCTGTAATCAGGGCCGGTGACTTCCCTAGAGGGGGAAGCTCTGTCGATGTCACCATAATATTCTCTCAGTTGGCTTTTGTGCAGAAGATAAGGGACTACTACGACCGAGCCTCAGCCTTTGCCGACACTCAGAAGGAACGCATAAAGGAAACGACCGGCCGGCTCCGCGACATGGAGGACGCATCTAAAGGATTGCCGAGCTTAATCTAGCCACTCCGAGTCCATGTCCTTGCCAAGCTCATCTAACAGAGAGGTCAGTCTACGAAAAGGAGAAGCACGAAGAGCGAAGTATCCTGAGACCTGATTGGGAGGGATGTCATGTCCAAACGTGGTCGAGCAAAGAAAAAGAATAAGCAACAGCAGCAGCAACGTCACATTTCGACACCATCAGCTAACACGATAGAGGCTGCCCATCCTCTACCCACCGCAGCCAAACTCCGGTCCGACAAAGAGACTGTGGAGGTCTCAAATCACCTCATTGTCCGGGCTCCAGCGGAGCACTGCTTTAACATACTAGCCAAGCAGCTTGAAGAGACGCCGAAGTGGGACCCGATGGTAGTCGATGTCAAGCCGCTATCCCCCAGAAGACGCCAAACCGAGGCAACGAGCCTTATCACATTCAGGCTAGGCAGAAAGGAGGTTAAAACCCTCGCCATGATCTCCTCGTATCACCCTAACCGATCGATAGCCTGGGTTTCCAGTGACAGGCCTAGGGTGAGGGAGGATTGGACGCTTGAGCCAGGGCGAAATGGCACGGCCATTAGCGTTACTCTTAGCTACGATGCTCCGCGGTCGGTTGTAAGTAGCTTTCTTGATAGGTTCATGCGGGAGCAAATAGAGCAGGCTATCAATCAAATACTCAGCAAGTTCAGGGAATTTGCTGAGAGTAGCAGTGACCAGCGAAATGACCACAAAGAATGAACCGACCAGGAGAAGTCGTGGGATGAGCCAAGAAATCCGTTTTGAAACAATTACAATGAAAGATGATACATCAGGCAAAGATATAGACGGCGTGGCTGTTATCCGTGGCGGGCACCGAGTATCGGTATTACCTGACGCAGATAGGCTAAACCGTGCCCTTAGTCTGCCCCTTGAGGAAATCGAGCATGTTGCCAACAACCTGCGCGAACTTTTAAACAGAGACCCGACCGCGGATGAGCGGGAGTTCTGGCGAGCGATTCTTGATTTTCGGCGAAGCCAGAACCAGAGGGGCTGAAGAAAACGTAAAGTCAGTCAAAGCCTGCTGTACAATGCGAAGCACTGACTATGGGCGCGATTAAACCGATGAGCCGTAGGCCGGTTAAGCATGGAGAGGCTCAGTGAGAAAGAACTATAGAGAGAGTCGAAAGCAAAGACGCTGGCAACAGGTTTGTATAGGTGATTGCGCATGGTAGCGGTGACTGAACGAGCAGCCAGGGAATTGAAGGCAAAGCTGCTGGGTGAGACCTCACATCCAGAGGTTGGCCTCAGGCTACTACCCACTCCGGGTGGTAGGTTTATGTTGGTCTTAGACACCGAGCTATCTGGAGACCAGGTCATAGAGTATCAGGGTTCCAAGGTTCTCCTCGTCGGCATTGAGTATTTTCGTGCCCTCGAAGCGGTAACCATAGATTGCCAAGATACCCATCAGGGGCTGTTCTGTTTGTGAGATAACAGCGAGGAGGTAAGAAATGCTAAACGTGGCTGAAAGTGCCAAGCAAATGCTGAAGGAGGCCCTAGCAGCCAAGACGGATGATCCAGAGGTTACCTTGAAGTTGGTGACTAACGAATCTGGGCGGTTTACTTTAGTACTGGGCCAAGAGAAGGAAGGCGACCAGGTGGTAGAACACGAGGGGTCGAAAGTCCTATTAATAGACGGGGAACTATCCGTACTTCTCGAGGGACGGACGCTCGACTGCCAGGACAGTCCTGAGGGCCGCTGGCTTATGATGTCCAAAGCGTAACTTGAGGTTGCTGGGGAAATTACAGGCCAAAGCGAAAGGCCAGCCTGGTTAGAGCTATGGGAAAGAAAGGAAAGCAGAAGAAAGCAGGCCAAAAGGCGCACAAGACGAGTTCCGACTATCTCAGGAAAGGCCCAAAGAAATCTAGGGCCGGTTAAACTTGAGCAGAAGCAAAGTGAAGGGGCAGCAATATGAATATCCATGTGGGTAACTTGTCCTATGAGGTAACTGGAGAGGAGTTGCGGCAAGAATTCATGGCTTTTGGAGAGGTGAAATGTGCAACTATCGTCAAAGACAAACATAGCGGGCAATCTAGGGGATTTGCATTTGTCGAAATGACATCGAGTTCCGAAGGCCAAGCGGCAATTGATGGCCTCACAGGAAAAACACTAAACGACCGGACGCTTGATGTTAGCGAGGCTCGCCCTCGTTCTGACAGTAGAGGTGGCAGACCCCACGGAAGGAAGACAGGCGGCGGGTTTCGTGGAGGTGGCAGGCCAAGACAGAGAAGATACTGAATCACCTGGTCATTGGCATCCGTGCACCTTTGGAAACAAGTCTTCAGCAAGCTCGCCGATGTAACAAAACCCCATGAATTGCTCTAAAGCGATTTACAAATACACTACACAAGGAAGTTTGATGGGGAGTTCGGATGCAGCAAACCGAGAAACCGTTGGAAATGTTGGACCAGCGCCTCCATAACCTTGATTCAGTAGTTACCGCCTTGGAGGAACGAGTCATGAGGCAACCTGTCAGCTTTGAAGTCGCGTGTCTCAAATGCGGCAGCATTGTCCAAGTAACACTGACTGGTAATGCCAGGCTGAGTACCGAAGCCTAGGTGTTTGTTGTTTTATCATATCAACAACGAGCCGGAAGGCTGTATTTGCTCAGCGCAAATGAGATAGCTTACAGTGTAAGAATAAACGGCCTCCTAGAGGGTTTGGACAAGCTCTCCTCAAGCCAGTAAAGTAGTAGTGAGCACTACATATTTGGCGGCATCGTAAGGAAGTGGAAGACTCGAAGGCCAGAGAACTCCCCGCACTGGCATTCCGCTGGGATCCTTAGGAGACACTCATACATGCCAGATTTCTGTGGCCTCCATCTGGGTTGTTCCGGAGATCTGTGAGGACCTATCTGGCAACCTTGGGTGCACCCGAAAGGGAGTTCGCAACTTGCGTGGTTATGAAGGTGACGCGTTCTCATTTCCACAGACCACCCCACTACTACGTTTTCGGGCTTCTAACCTCTCTCCTTGTTGCAATTAAGCTTCTATAGAAAGACAGCACTGCCGGTATTCTTCAATTCAGGATGGAATTATTCTCGAATCCCCTGCCAATTTCCTCTGTAATCCCGGTAACCCGACCTACGAAACCGACTAGCTAACCCTAACCAATCCAAAGATCGCTGGTCCAGTATTCAGTATTGGAAGCTGTCATACTACAAAATATTGTGTAGTATCCCTGCGGCGATTCGAACGTCTGACACGCGGTTTAGGGATTGTCTAGAGCTCAGGAATTCGGATTTAGGATTTCACCTGTAGGGTTTGGATGTTCGAATCCCGGACTTGGCATATACGCACTTAGGTGTGTCATGTTATTCACTTAGCCTCCAGCTCTTCTATGCGCTGCTTGGCGGCCTGAATCAGGTCGGGGTTGCTTGAGATCTCAAAGACCTTATTGTAGTCGGCAACAGCCAAATCGGTCTGCCCCGTGAGATAGTAGGCATTCCCCCGATTGTAATAGGCTAAAGCATAATCGGGGTTGAGCTCAATCGCTTTACTCAGGTCAGCAATAGCGAGGTCATATTGCCCGTTGTTGCTGTAGGCAGAGCCGCGGTTATTGTAGGCCATAGCATAGTCAGGGGCGAGCTCAATCGCCTTAGTCAGGTCAGCGATACCCAGATCCCATCGCCCCCGTGTATTGTAAATCCACCCCCGATTGTAATAGGCTACAGCTAGTGCGGGGTCAAGCTCAATAGCCTTGCTCAGGTCAGCAATAGCCAGGTCCCATTGCCCGCTATTAGCATAAGCAAAGCCCCGGTTGTAATAGGCTACAGCTAGTGCGGGGTCAAGCTCGATAGCCTTATTCAGGTCGGCCATGGCCAAGTCCCATTGCCCGTCCGAGAAGTAGTCGTAGCCCCTGTTTCTATAGGCCTCAGCTAGGTTCTTGCGGGCCTCTGCAAGGTTCGGATCGAGCTCGATAGCTTTACTCAAGTCGGTGATGGCCGGGTCCCATTGACCTTGTGCATCATAAATCGAGCCTCGATTGTAATAGGCCACGGCTAGTGCTGGGTCGAACTCGATAGCCTTGCTCAGGTCAGCGATAGCCAGGTCCCATTGTTCTTTCTCGCCATAGGCGTAGCCTCGGTTGTTGTAGGCCATGGCATAATCAGGCTCGAGCTTGATAGCCTTATCCAGGTCGGCAATGACCAGGTCCCATTGACCTTTCACGCCATAAGCGACGCCGCGATGGTAATAGGTCTGAGCCAGATTGGGGTCAAGCTCGATTGCCCTATCCAGGTCAGCAATAGCCAGCTCCCATTCTCCTTTGTTGCAGTAGGCATAGCCCCGATTGTTATGGGCTATAGCCAGGTTAGGGTCGAGTTCGACGGCCTGGCTATACTCAATAATCGCCTCATCCCATTGTCCCTGGTCACGATAGGTGTCGCCTTGCTCAAGATGCTCCAGCGCTGGATTAGCACACGCCAACGTCAGCAGTACGGCGCAGATAAGCAGAATAGTCCCAGGTTTATGTCTCATGCTTACTCTCCTGTGCGAAAGCTTGAAGTAATTTCGGGTTTAGCCAGACGTAAGGTGGCCTGTGCTTCTCTGTCCAACAGGGTTCAAATTTTTCTTGGCCACAAGTATAGCATACTGGTTCATTCGTCCCAAATTTGCTGCTGGCTACACCTACTGCTAGTCAAAACTCGCTGTCGTCTGTTATAATGCGGGTGGGTCGAGGCTGCTCGGTCAGACCAAGCGAGGGATTCGTCCACCGGGTTATCTGGTTGTGCCTGACTCGCTGAAAAGGTGAGCCGCAAAGAATTGAGTGAGACTAGGCTCGTAAGAAATAGACTGGTTCTTCTAATGCCCCGTTTTCCTGCCGGAACAAGCCCAGCCGGACGTTCGGGAGGTGCATCTTGGCTAGATTCCTGATGATTCCCAGAGAGACGAAGTTCTATGACTTATTTGAAAAAAGCGCTGGCAATTTGGTCGTAGCTGCAGGAAAGTTGGTTGACCTCTTCGACGACTATAGAGATGTTGAGGCGAAAGTAGAACTAATCAAGGATTTGGAACACGAGGGTGACACCATAACTCACGAGATAATGCAGAGCTTGCATCGCACCTTTGTGACACCTATCGATAGAGAGGACATCGCTTTCCTGGCCAATAGCCTGGATGATGTGATGGATTTCATTGAGGCTGCTGCCAGGTCAGCCTTTCTCTACCGCGTTACGCAACCCACAGACAGAGTTCGAGAGCTAGCCTCAATTATACTTAAGGTGACCTATAAATTGAACGAGGTAATGCCTCTTTTGCGCCGCCGTGACCAGTTCAAGCAGATCCTGAAGCAATGTGTGGAGATTAACAGCCTTGAAAACGAGGCTGATGACGTGCATCATGCAGCATTGGCTGAGTTGTTTGATAACACTAGGGATGTGCGTGACATTATCAAGTGGCGCGAAATCTACGAATACATGGAAAGTGCTACTGACCGAGGGGAGGATGTAGCCAATGTTCTGGAAGCTGTAGTATTGAAGCATGCCTGAATCCCTGGCTCTGTTAGGCCTGGTAATTGTAGTAGCCATCGGCTTCGGCATTGCGAATGGTTTTAACGATGCCGCCAATGCGATTGCTACGGTAATTGGGACTCGTACCCTTTCCCCCCGGGCTGCCATTATTATGGCAGCCTTTTGTAATTTCGCTGGCGCAGCCACAGGCACCGCAGTAGCCATGACTATCGGGAAGGGGATTGTTGCCTCTGATGCCTTGACCCTGACCACTATCATCGCCGGAGCTGGAGCCATTGTTGTCTGGGCGGTTGTAGCAACACGCTATGGCATGCCCATAAGTTTGACCCATGGATTGGTGGCTGGGTTGGTGGGGGCTGGGATTGCCGTCTCTGGAAGTGGAGCCATCGTTTGGGGGGTTCTGAACAGGGTGATTTCTGCGGTTGGCATTGCCCCTCTCTTGGGTTTCGCCGGTGGTTTTCTGGCAATGGTCGCCATAATGTGGCTTTTCCGGAGGAGTGCCCCTGAAAAAGTGCAGGGTATCTTCGGAAACCTCCAGATCATTTCCGCAGCTTTCATGGCTTATAGCCACGGCAAGAACGATGGCCAGATGCCTATCGGCCTAATCACTATGGCGCTGGTGGCTTTCTATCACGATACAAGTTTGTGGAACCGCCTCTCCTTGTTGGAGCCCGATACGTGGTGGATAATTGTTATTTCAGCAGCCTCAATCAGCTTTGGTACCGCCATCGGCGGGTGGCGGGTTATCCGTACACTGGGACTCAAGATAACCACTTTGCGTCCTGTCCACGGATTCGCTGCGACGGCGTCAGCGGCTACCGTTATTGAGGTTGCCTCACATTTTGGTATTCCAGTAAGCACCACACACTGTATGAGTGTTTCAGTTATGGGGGTAGGTGCTACAAGGCGCCTTTCCGCAGTACGCTGGGGCATAGCCCGAAGTATTGTGTTGACCTGGATACTTACCTTCCCAATCTGTGGTATCCTCGGCTGGCTTATCGCATCACTTCTGCAGCTTGTCCTCTAGAGCAAGACCACGATTTCATAACTCCGGGCCAGGGGCGACAACATTGCCTTGCTTTGGTAGAACATTAGTGCTAGAGTGATACTTGATTATGGCGAAGTTGTTGAAAGTAGCTTTGGAGGCGCAGAGATATGACCTAGCTGCCCATGTCCTCGTCTATGGGCTTATCAAGGCGAAACAGGATGGCAAAAAAGGACGCCGCAAAGGCCGAAAAGCACGGGTTTTACAGTCAGGCTCTTGACGAAGCTGAGAGGCTGGAGCTTGAAGAAGCCAGGGGCATAGAAGGTTTGGACGAGGAAATCGCCATACTCCGTGTCAAGCTCAGGGGACTTATGGTGACAGAGCCAGAGAGGTTCGACCTTTATTTGAAGACGGCCAATACCATTGCCAAGTTGGTCAAGACCCGGTACAACATCAGCAAACAGCAAAAGAAGTCTCTCAAAGAAGCCATCGCTAAGGTATTGACCGAGATAGCCCTACCCCTCGGAGTCAAAGCAATCATAAGATGAAAAGTTAAGAACCAAAAAAACAAAGAATATTTTTGTATTTTACATTTTAACTTTTGACATGGAATTGAGACCTTATCAAGCAGAAGTAGCCAAAGCTATCCTGGAAAGCATACAAGGCAACCGCGGCCTGACCTTCTCCGTGGAGATCGCCCGCCAGGGCGGCAAGAATGAGCTGTCAGCGCACCTGGAAGTATTGCTGTTGACAATGTTCATGTCCGCCGGCGGCAATGCTGTTAAGTGTTCTCCGACCTTCAAACCTCAGACTATCATCTCCATGAGCAGGCTCAAGGAGAGGCTCGATGATTTCGGCTTCGCTGGAATCTGGTTCACCGAGGCAGGCTACATGCTCAGGCTTGGCAATGCCAGGCAGATATTCCTTTCTGCTGAAGAATCAGCTTCAGTGGTAGGCCACACGGCCGACATCTTGCTTGAGATAGACGAGTCTCAGGACGTAGCTAAAGACAAGTACACCAAAGAGTTCAGGCCTATGGCCTCAGCCTCCAATGTCACCACCGTACACTACGGGACAACGTGGGACGACAGCACTTTGCTTGAAGAAATCAAGCAGACTAACCTTGAGCTGGAAAAGAAGGACGGCATTAAGCGCCACTTCAGATTCGACTGGCAGGAAGTCGGCAAGTATAGCCCACACTATAAGGCCTTTGTTGAGGCCGAGCGGGATAGACTGGGGCAGGATCATCCGCTCTTTAGAACCCAATACGCCCTGGTACCAATCCGTGGCGGGGGCGGGTTGCTGACCAGCCAACAGATAGCCCAGATGATGGGCAAACACCCCAGGCTTGGCCGCTGGCAGGGTCGTGGAATCTTCGTCGCTGGCATCGACTTCGCGGGCGAGGAAGAGCAGCTCGAGGACGAGATCCTGACCCGCCCGGGCAGGGATGCCACCGTCATCACTATTGCCGAGGTTATACTCCCAACAACCGACTACATGACCAAAGAACCTGTCATACATGTTGTGGAGCATTACGCCTGGGTGGGCAAGAAGCACGCCGAGCTCTATCCCCAGATGGTGGACATACTCAAGAATGTCTGGCACTGCAGCCGAATTGTTACCGACGCCACTGGCATCGGCGAGCCCATCACCAGCTTCTTGCAAAAGTCCCTCGGCAGCAAAGTTATTCCGTTCAAATTCACTCAGAGGACCAAGTCAGAAGCAGGCTTCGACCTGCTGGCTGCCATCAACTCAGGCAGGTTAAAGCTCTACAAGCAGGACGGCTCAGACGACTACAGAGAGCTGATGTTTGAGCTAGAGAAAGCCAGAAGCGTCTATCGTCCCAACCAGACGCTGAATTTCTTTGTTGACCCCAGTGACGGGCACGATGATTACTTGATAAGCCTGGCGCTGGTCGTTCAGGCCGCTGCCAAATATGCGCCACGAAAGGCTAAAGGGCAATCACCTCATTTGTAGACAGCTATTCAGAACGGGGACAAAGAACGAAGGGAGGGGGCAGAGCCCCCTCCCTTTATGTTAGACCCGACAACGTCAGTACCTAGTGTGACTAGATCAAACTAGGCAAACTTTTGGCTGCATCCTCCATGTCACGCAGCCGGCCGGTGGTTTCCTTTATCCGCTCCTTCTGGGTCTGGGCGAAAGCTGAAGCCCGGTCGTAGTAGTCCCTTACCTTCTGGACGAAGGCTAGCTGAGAGAGTATGATGGTGACATCGATAGAGTTTCCCCCTCTGGGGAAGTCGCCGGCTCTGATTACAGCGTTTTCTGCCAGCTCTCGGAGGTAGTCACCCAGACCTTTGGCGATATCCATAGTCATGTCCTTGGCTGGGGCTGACAGGAGGTATAGGGCTCTACCTGCATCCTCAGGGCCGCAGGTGACGGAGAGCTCACTCACCGCGGCGTCCATGGCCTGCATGGCCCTTAGACTTTCGTCGCCCTTTTCCTTGTAGCTGACTTTGCCTAATTGCCAGGGAAAGCGGAAACCACGCGGTATCTCGGCTCTGCCAACACCGATGGCCGTCCAGCCGTCGAGTGATTGCATGATGTCGCCGGCATCGAGTGTCTTGGCACCAACGTGCTGGAATTTGGTTATCTCACCAGCACACATCAAGTCGTACCAAGGCTCAACGATCGCTGCGTTTATTCTCTGCAAGTTCGTTGCCAGGCTGGCATCTTTCCTGACATACCGTTGATTATCAGCCAGGAAGACACTATCAGCTACTGAATGGATAGACTTGAGACAGGTCGCTGTGTTATAGACGCTTCTCAGCTCGGCCATCTCTTCGTGCTCGAAGGGGAGAACGACGAGGGCGTAAACTGGTTTGCCTATATAACGCTCCTTGAGCATCTGGGCAATTATTGCTATCGCGCCGGAGCCAGTGCCGCCAGCTCCTCCGGCGATGAGCAGGAACGCATGCGTCTGGTAGAAATTAGGTGCGGTTCTAACAGCATCGATTACCTTATCACCGTCTTCCCTGGCCAATTCGGCACCCATCTCGTTCACCTTGCCGACACCATGTCCCCAGGTCTTGCGCCCGCCGATGAGAATGCGGTGCATATAGTCGGAGCCGATCTGAGACAAACCAGTAAGGTCAGTCTGGTCAGTGTTCACGGCGTAGGTTCCAGTAACTATATTTATGCCCCACTGTGACTGTCCCCGCTTATTGAGGCGAACAAACTCATCAGCAACTCGGCAACCGCACTGTCCCAATCCAATAACCAATAATCTCATAGATACCTCCTTGGGTTCCGTTCAAAAACTAGCCAATTTGTTCCATATTAAGCTATGCTCCCATGTTTGTCAAGCTTGTTTTTCCTTTATTTACTTCCAACTGCCTCGTCGGCTGATAGATATAACTCGCCAGATAATGGCGATTACACCGATGCCCGCTATGATATAGACTATTAGCAGCCACCCCTCCATGACACCGATCTTGAAGAGTTGCCCATTTGTCCAATCACTCTCATTTTCAGCGCCATCTATAGCCTTCACCCTCCAGTAATACTCTCCTTTGGCTAGAGCCTCCTCCTCGGTCAAAGTGTACTCGGTCTGGGTCAGGTTTTCCCTGCGAACCACAGCACCGGAGAAATCAGCGCTCGGGCTTATTTCCAGGAGGTAGCAGACTCCACTAGGGTCTTCAACATCAGACCAGTCGAAAGTGATGGTGGTTTTGCCAACAAAGCCGGTCCTGCTGCCAGCTTCGGGGGATATAAGCCGGGGCGTTGGTGGTGGCGTCGACTCTACACTGAGACTGGTGGAGACCACAGATGTTGTGGCATCGGCGATAGTCACCGTATGGTCGCCAGCCTGGCTTTTTGGGATACTGAAGCTAGCTGTGAAGCTGCCTTTGGCGTCGGTGGCTGAGTCGGTGGATA
>JACNFS010000141.1 GCA_014384515.1 Dehalococcoidia bacterium
GTTTCCAATATGTAATCACCTTTATCAGCGGGGAATATATCTTTCAGTGCTAAGGTGCGCCCAGTCTGGATCGACGTGAAACCATACTTCCTACGGATACGGTCGATAGCTTTATCTAGATGTTCCGACCGTCGTGACATGCAGTCAAGCAAATAGAGCTGCTTGCCCTCACCGCCTAGGTTGGATACCCCAACGCCGAGAAGGCGCACCGCTTTCCGCTTTCCGACCAGAGCCCGGTCAAGCAGCCGAACAGCTCCAGCGAAGATAGATTCATCGGCATCAGTAGCTTCTTTGGAACTGAGGCTGCGGGTAATGGTCTCAAAATCAGCGTATCTCAATTTTAGCGTTATGCTTCTGGCTTGCTTATTCTGGCGGCGCAACTCAGCACCGACCCGCTCGCAGAGATAACGCAGGATAGCCTGAAGAAGGCGGCGGTCTGAGGTATCTTGGGCAAAAGTGGTCTCCCGGCTGATAGATTTAGCCTCACTGGGCGGCTCCACTTTTCGATTATCTATGCCATTAGCATAATGATGAATCATCATTCCGGCAACACCAAAGCGACTCTTAACCGACTCAGGCGGCAAAGCTGCCAGTTGGCCAATAGTATCTATCCCCGTCGCCCTCAATGCTTGCTCTGTTTTTGTACCAACACCCGGCAACCTGGCCACAGGCAGAGGTGACAGGAAGGCCTTTTCTTGTCCCGGAGCTACTTCAACCAAGCCATTTGGCTTACCTGAATCAGAAGCGATTTTGGCCACCACCTTACAACTAGCTACGCCCACTGAAGCAATCAGGTCAAGTTCCCTCCTGACACGCTCTTTTATATTCAGTGCCAGTTGCCGAGGGGAACCATAGAACTCACAACCGGTGACGTCAAGATAGGCCTCATCCAGCCCCACCGGTTCCAGGCAAGGAGAGAAATCAGCCAAAAGTGTCATGAATCTGGCTGAAACATCCCGATACCGAGGGAAGCTACCCTGGAGGAAAATGGCTTGAGGGCAGAGACGATAGGCCTTGGCCAGAGGCATGCCAGCCCGAACACCAAAGGCGCGGGCTTCATAAGAAGCCGAAGCCACTACCCCGCGGCGGTCAGGCCGTCCACCGACTACCACTGGCTTGCCACGAAGGTCTGGGGCAAGTGCCTGCTCCACAGAAACAAAGAAGGCATCCAGGTCAATATGCAAAATGCGGCCAACCATAATTCAAGAATGATTATAGACCAGCCGCAGAAAGTCAACAAGGACTATTCAGAAAGCCACGGAACAGACCGGGATTCCCTAGGGACAAACCTTGAGGTCTACTCACTTCTTTCCCTCTCCCTCGATGGGAAAGGGCTAGAGCCTGTCCTGAGTGAAACGAAGGCGTGAGGGTGAGCAAAAATCAAAAACTAAAGACCAGAAATCAAAGATTGGAAATTGGGATTTTGAATTTGTTTGTGATTTAGATATTAGGATTTAGGATTTGGAGCGAGGCGGCTCTGAAGGGCCACTTGGTGTCGTTGGCTAGAGGCTAAAGTGGGCGACGCTCCGCCTCACACTACATTGCTAAACAGCCCCAACTAGAGAAGCACGATAGGTATGGTGCAATACTTACTAGTAAGCTACGGCGACTCCCAAGGAGACTTCACTTTGGGAATGGCATTTTCCTGGGATCCATCCCAATCTCCTTGAGCCCCTTATTCCGTACTGTACGCAACTGCGCCCTCAGCTGCTGGCGCTCATCTTCAGATAGGGAAGACAATGCCCGCTGGAAGGAGTTCTTTTTCATTGACTGACTCAAGGCTTGTCATCCCTTGTCCGTCATTGTGACTCTTATTGATATGCACATTGAGGAGGCGAGCCAATTCACTGGCCGTCAGCATCGTGTCTTCCCGATTAACGTACGCCATATCCCTCCAGCTCCCTTGAACTGCTCTAAGCTGTCCCATACCAACTGTAACTCTTATCCTGCCCCAATAAGCAATCCCCGAAGTGGGCTAGTTGGGATAGCCAAATAGTCCTATATCCTATATAGCAGGGTTTCACTAGGATAAGGTACCTACACAATCGGCTGGTCCAATATGTGCCGGCAAAGATAGATTGACCAAGCTTTCGATATTACAGAGGTGGCTTCATCCCTGATGCCGGCTTAAGCAGTAGGAAAGCAAGCCGTATGTCTGGTGTCAGGTAGAAGGGCTTCTGCTGGCAGTTCTTTGCTGATGGCAAGCTACTTAACGATGGGCGCCAGATGACAACGTCTATCTGCAACCCGACTCTACCTTAGCGCCGATTCCTACACACTTTGCCAGGTAACAAGTCTCCGGCTAATCAGTCATCACTTGCGGTCGCTGACTCCTTCCCTGGTGCCGCGGCTTTAACTCGGCGCTCAAAGACACCCCTCTCCAGAAGAACCTGCCGCTGGCATCCGAGGCATCTTATCCGGACATCAGCGCCCAGCTTTACCACCTGCCATTCATCACCGCCACAAGGATGCTTCTTTCGTAGGCGCACTATATCGCCAAGCCTTATGTCCATCTTTGTCAGCGACTAATTTGGCCAATTAAATTATTAATCCTATCTCGCAATTCCTGGGCACTGCGCCGGGCAGCTTCAGCAAAGTCCTTTCCCGCAGAAGCATATAGGATTTGCCGCGACACAACGATAATCGCTTTCTCTCCACGAGCATCGACCCCGTGTTTGACCGCCGAGGCTAAGTCGCCACCCTGCGCCCCGATACCCGGAATAAGCAGAGGCATCTCGGGGCATAGCTGCCGAATTCTCTTCAACTCTTCAGGATAAGTAGCCCCGACCACTAAGCCGATGTTGCCATGAACATTCCACTCTTTGGCTTTTCGAGCCACCGCTTCATATAGGGGCCTGCCCCGGGCATCAACCAAACTCTGAAAATCCACCGCCCCAGGGTTAGATGTGCGGCAAAGGATAAAGATCCCTTTATCCTTATACTCGATAAACGGCTCAACTGAGTCGAAGCCAAGATAAGGGCTGACCGTAGCCGCATCAAAGCCAAAGGTGACAAAAAGGGCCTTAGCATAGGCTTTGGCCGTGCTGCCGATGTCACCTCGCTTCCCATCGCCTATTATCGGGATATGGCCAGGTATATGTTCAATAGTCCCCTGCAACAGCTTGGCCCCGTCAACACCTAGGGCTTCGTAAAAAGCCAGATTGGGCTTGTAAGCACAGACCATGTCAGCGGTAGCATCGACGACAGCCTTATTGAAGTCCAAAAAGCCCACTTTTGGCATCAGTGCCGGGTCAGGGTCAAGCCCAATACAGAGCAGGCTGTTATTCCGACGGCTAGTGCTGAGAAGCTTGTCACCAAATTTCACGAATACTCAAACCAAATTATAGCTTAAAGATGTAAAGCATCCAAGCCTTCACATCCCCCCACTGCGTTAGTGACACCGGCCTCTTCTTTCAGGCCTGTTCCCTACTCCCCTCTCCCTTGATTAGCACCGTGCATAATGTTATGTCAATAATCTGCTGTTCTGTAGGGATGTGCGAGACTGTCCTCCAAGTCAATTTCTCTAACTCATGAAGCCATACGGCCAACTCTGAGGGTCATTCACGGGGACGGCAACTTTGCTAAGTCCGATGACAGACTCTTGTCCAGCCTGATATTCTTGTCTCCGAAAACTTCTAAGGCCACCTTATGCACTGCCCGTTCCTTTCCTTCAGGCGAAAAAATGTAGCTTCTGTACCTGTATTCAGCGTAGCCGCTTACCCAGCCGCTAGCGGGGTACAACACGTCTAGGGTAACGTAGCGTCTAGGAGCTAGTTTGACAAGGCTGTGCAATCCAGACACAGCAAATCCAGGTTCTTCTGGGAAATCAATAAATACTGGTTGTACGCCGCCAGCTCTGCGCGAGATCTCTTCCTCCCATGACACTCTCGTTTGCGGGAGATGACGAAGCCTGAAGTATTCCGCACGTGACTCATCATCGAGTAACACGTCTTTGGTTATGACTAATGCTCTCTTCGGTACACGTCGACCTCGCAAGTCGGCGATCAATTGTTTCAGCTCTGGAGGATATCCGCCCGTCTCAGCACTAAGCACGTCCCCATCGTCCAACAAGAGGAAGTCGGATGCCTTGTCAATGCGAGTGCCTCTCAGACTGACTTGGCTTTTGCGCATCAACTCCAAGATTCTTACAAGCAGCCGAAAGGATGCCCTAACCTTCTGATGATGATAGAACGACGAAAAGAGCATCATTTTGTTGAACAGAACCTGCTCCAAGACTGTTGCTCCGCCAATATCTATACACAGGACGTCTTCCGGATACTCCTTGTGGCCGTGT
>JACNFS010000188.1 GCA_014384515.1 Dehalococcoidia bacterium
ATAGCCATTGACCGTTATTTATCAGGCGAAGACATAGCAGCAGAGGAGAAACCCTTTAACATCACAAAGGGAGAGCTGAGTGAGTTGGTAGGTAGAGAGGAATTTGTTCGGGTCGAACACCAGTCTAGGAGGAAAATGCCGAAGCTCCGGCCTCTTGAGAGACGTGACAATTTTCAGGAGATTGAGTTTGGCTACACCCAGGATATGGCAAAGAGGGAAGCCGAGCGCTGTCTGGAGTGCGGGTGTAAAGCAGCCCACGACTGTACCCTCCGCCAACTAGCTACTGATTACGAAGTGTCGCGTATCCCTGTTAGAAAAGACAGGTATTATTATCCTCTGGATAAGTCACACCCATTTATAGAACGAGACCCGAATAAGTGTATAAGTTGTGAACGCTGTGCCCGGCTATGCCTTGACGTTCAGGGAATTGGGGCACTATCTATGGCTTATCGAGTAGGCACTACTGAGGGACACGGAGGCTCATTGCTGAATACAACCTGTGTATCTTGTGGACTGTGCGTTTCCAGTTGCCCGGTTGGAGCACTGGTTGCCAAGAATGAATTGTTGCCAGCACGCGAGGTCATGACTATCTGCCCTTACTGTGGCGTTGGTTGTGGTATCTATCTGGGTGTCCGCGGTGGTCGTGTTGTCAGTGTGCGAGGTGATGAAGATAACCCTATCAATAAGGGTAATCTTTGCGTCAAGGGTCGTTTCGGTTACGAGTATGTCAACCATCCTGAGCGGTTGACCTCGCCGCTGATTAAACGAGACGGAGAATTCGTTGAGGCAACATGGGAGGAGGCGTTTGATCTTATCGCCTCCAAACTGGCTGGCTATAAAGGGGAGCAGTTTGCTACTATCTCCTCTGCTAAGTGCACTAACGAGGAAAACTATATCATACAGAAGTTTACTAGAGCGGTAATGGTCACTAACAATATTGACCACTGTGCCCGTCTTTGCCATGCTCCCTCTGTGACTGGTCTGGGCCAAAGCTTTGGCAGCGGTGCTATGACCAATTCTATCAACGAGGTCGAGAGCGCCGCCTGCATCTTTGCCATAGGCACCAACACCACAGCAAGCCACCCCATAATCGGGCAACAGGTCAAGAAGGCGGTTCAAAATGGGGCAAAGCTTATCGTTGCCAACCCCAGAAAAATCGACCTATGTCGATTCGCTGCTCTCTGGCTACAGCATCGTCCTGGTACGGACGTCGCTCTGCTCATGGGGATTATGCGAGTCATAGTTGACGAGGGTCTGCTTGACCGAGCTTTTATTAGCAAGCGTTGCGAGAATTTCGATACTTTCAAAGAGTCGCTTTCAAGCTTCAGCCTCGATTTTGTGGAACAGATTACAGGAGTTCCCCGACAGAAAATCGTGGAGGCGGCCCGGCTCTACGCCACTAATAAACCAGCCACCATCCTCTATGCTATGGGTATCACTCAACACTCCCATGGCACTGATAATGTGCTGGCAACCAGCAACTTGGCACTACTCACCGGTAATATCGGCAAGCCTTCAACCGGGGTTAACCCCCTGCGTGGCCAGAATAATGTCCAGGGGGCTTGTGACATGGGTGCCTTGCCTAATGTATATCCCGGTTACCAGCGGGTAGATAATCCAAAAATCAAACAGGAGTTCGAGACAGCTTGGGGTTGCAGCTTGAGCGATTCCCCAGGTCTGACCCTAACCGATATTCTACAGGCTGCTTATCAAGGACAGATAAAGGCACTCTACATTGTTGGGGAAAATCCCCTGTTAAGTGAGCCTGATACCCAGCATGCCAAGGAGGCGCTAGAGCGGTTGGAATTTCTGGTATCACAAGACATATTCCTGACTGAGACCACTCGTCTAGCCCACGTTGTCTTGCCCGCCGCAACTTTTGCTGAGAAAGATGGGACCTTCACTAACACCGAACGAAGAATTCAGCGGATCCGTAAGGCAATAGAACCCGTTGGTAACTCACGCCCCGATTGGTGGATTACCTGCGAGATTGCAAGAAGACTGGGTGGTAGAGGTTTTGATTTTACTGACCCAGCCGAGATTATGGAGGAAATCGCCGCTCTCACTCCCAGTTATAGAGGTATATCTCACGCGCGCCTGGAGAGAGGAGGATTGCAGTGGCCATGTCCTAGTCCTAATCACCATGGGACACCGATTCTTCATGTTGAGCATTTCCCCACTAGTAGCGGCAAGGCTCAGTTTATGCCTCTAGAGTATAAGTCTCCTGCCGAAATTCCGGATGAGGACTATCCCTTAGTACTCACTACTGAGCGTAGCCTTTATCACTACCATACTGGTACGATGACACGAAGGGTGGAAGGTCTCAATATATTGAGAAGACGAGAACTCGTAGAGATGCATCCAGAGGATGCTGATACTCTTGGAATCACTGATGGTGAGATGGTGCGGGTAATTTCCCGCCGAGGACAGTTAACGGCTATGGTGAAGGTGACAGAGAAATCTCCACCGGGTGTAGTATCTATGACCTTCCATTTTGCTGAAAGCCCTACTAACATACTCACAAATCCCGCACTTGACCCTATCGCCAAAATTCCTGAGTTGAAGGTATGTGCGGTGCGGATTGAAAAGGCAAAAGTGTTGGTGAATAAAGAATAGTGACTTCCTCAACACTTAAATGAAGAGGCCTGTGAAGTGCTCAAGTCTTGGCAGGATGGCTTAAGACAGCCATTACCCTGGAAAGAATGATGGGGGACATGAAAGCACTGAAATAGAAAGAGCCGACAGGTACCGATGCTGAAGCCTGCACCTATCTCTTGACGTTATCCCTTTCCTCAGGTCAATGCCCAACCTGGGCACATTATAGCACATCCTAGCAGTCAAATATAGCATGGATGTAATACTCAGCTTTGATGATTTGGGCTCAGGCTGGTACCCTGCTTTGTCTTCCTGGAATACCAACTCACCCCAGACAGACAGCCACCCACGGTAGTCCGACCAGAAAGACTCTGCTGGCACTTCACTTTAGGTGCTGAGTCAGAAGTAGCTTAAGGTTTTGGTTCAGTTCCGGCATCGCGGGTGGCAACGTGCAATGGAAAGAACCAAAATGTTTAAACTAGTTTTCAACTGATAGTGGAGGAGTTGCGGGGACTCGAAGCCTACAATCAGAATACTAGTGGGAAGGTTTTCTTAATAGTTTTACCTTCTGTACGTTATGGTGGGCGGTACTGGATTTGAACCAGTGGCCTCTGCGATGTCAACGCAACGCTCTAACCAACTGAGCTAACCGCCCATCTAATGAGATGCTATCAAACAGCCAGACTCTAGTCAAGTGACATATGAGAGAGACGCCGGGGTTTAAGCCAGTTATCAACCAAACTGACACCAAAGAGTACCAGGACACTGATCAAGAGGCTGCCTAAATCCAGATACTGAATATCGGCAATTTTGCTGACGACAGCAGCAGTTCCACCACAACACATCGCCGCCAGCGCTCCGGTGGACGTTACCTTTAGCTTCGCCCTGTAAAAACCGAAAATGACCGGCATAATCAGGCCAGCGGTATATACCGTATAGGCAAACAGGAGTGAACTTATCACTCCACCCAGTTTCCAGGCAAGGACCATTGCCACAATACCGACAACCAGTATCATCCAGCGCGATAGGGATAGAATGCTGCCTTCACCAAGCGAGGGCCTGGACTTCCTGATGATATCCAGCGTCAGTATAGTGCTGGCGCTCAGCAGGCAGGTATCTGCCGAAGACATCACGGCACAGAGCAGGGCCGCCAGGACAATGCCACCGACTAACGGCGGTAGTACCTCCTTTATTACTGCTGGGAAGGCCTGCTCAGCAGCAATCTCGGGGAACAGGACAGCCGCTCCCATACCTATTAATGCGATACCGAAAGCAAAGGGAACAAGCATACCTGCTGTATAGAAAGTCGATTTGCGAGCGACACTACCGTCCCGCGCACAGAAAAGGCGACTGTACATATCCGGTCCGACCACATAGGTCAGACCGACAAGGAGAAGCAGCTTGATGAGTTCGTAAGCATCAAACTCAGAGCTAAGCGGGAAGGCGAATCTATCCGCCGAGAGGCTTGCCCGCAACCCGTCAAAACCACCAACCTGATTCAGTATGAATCCCAGACTGGTGAATACTCCTACGAAAATTATAGATGCCTGCAAGGTATCGGTACGGATGATGGCCCGCTGACCACCAAGTATGGTATAGGTAATAAAGACGATGGAGAAAACGACCATCCACATTAGTGGGGTACCGATGCCAAGGACGCTCATTATCTTGCCAGCGGCAACAATCTGCCCGGCGAT
>JACNFS010000190.1 GCA_014384515.1 Dehalococcoidia bacterium
CCGTAGCGGAAAAGGAGGTGAGAGAAATGCAGTGGGAGTTCATAGTGGCGCTGGTGCTGGCAATACCTGTCATCCTGTTTCCGGTGGCATTCGTCTGGTACCTGAATATCGGTGGCATCTACCACGCTATTCAGGAGGCACGGAAGAGACGAACTGTCGGCGAGGAAAGGGCCAAGGCAACAAAGGAGCTTCTTAGAACCAAAGAATTCAGGTGGATGGAAAAACTTAAATAAGAAAGAAGGTAGAAATGAACTTGGGATTGGCAATTTTGATTGCTGCTGCAGGTGGATTTCTTACTTGGCTCGTAATTCCCTATGTCGAAGTTTGGCAAGTAAAACGCGAGGGGGAAAAAAGGAGAATAAAAGGGGAGGTGAATAGGTGGCTGCATGCGTAATTTATCTCCTAGATATAGGTAGAGAATATTATGAAAGGAGCTTAGCAATATGGAATGGCAGCTTATATTGGCACTGGTAATAGGGATACCCATCATTCTCTTCCCGGTAGCGTTTATTTGGTACATGAACGTTAGCGGTCTGTATCGAGTGATGCGCGACGCACGCCAACGGGAAAAGAGGAGAGCTCGGGCACTAAAGGCAGCAGAGCAACTTGTCCAAAGATAAGGTCGCAACTGTCATGAAGCCGGAGCAAAGAGCTTCTGCTGAGAGCGAGCAAGGCAAATCGGTTGAAGCATCTGAGCCTCGGGGGGTTGTTTGAGAGAGAGGGGACGAGAGTAGCCCCTCTTTCTGTACTACGGACTCACGAGGGGTTACAATAGGGTTTGCTTTGCACTGACGAGGAATCATAATGACGCAAAGGTTGGTGTGTAATGGAAACGAAAGTTCAAGGTAGTAACACTTTCCTGCAAGAAATCTGTGCTATCCCCGGTGGCGAGGGGATCCGCCTCTGTATTCAATGTGGCACTTGCTCTGCATCCTGCCCCAACGTCAACAGAATGGACTACACGCCCCGGCAGCTCTTTGCGATGGCGCGCGCCGGCATGCGAGAGGAGGTTCTATCCAGCAACTCTATGTGGTTTTGCCTATCTTGCTATCTCTGCACCGTGCGCTGTCCCAGGGGAATCAAAGTAACCGACCTCATGCACGCGCTGGATTGCCTGGCCGTCCAGCAGCGCCTCAGCAGTGGCCGAACGTACACCCCGACAATGTATAGAAGCTTCAGCGACTTCGTGTATAGCATCGGAAGCGTTCCGGAGATGAGCTTTATGATTTGGTTTTATCTCTTGACCAACCCGCTGCGTGCCATGAAAATGATGCCAATGGCGCTCAGTTTGCTCAAGCACGGACGCCTGTCTGCCAGAGCCAGAAGATTGAAACCGGAGGCAGAGCGCCAGTTCAAGGCTATCTTAGACAAGGCTGAGTCATTGGGAGGGATACGATGAGATATTACACTTATTTCCCCGGCTGCTCCGCCTCACATGGGGGAGCCAAGGCATACGACTGGTCTGCCCAGGCTGTGGCCAAGGCTTTGGAGGTAGAGCTCATCGAGCTGGATGACTGGAACTGCTGTGGGTCTACACCTTATACTTCTGTTGACGAACTGGCTTCCTATTGTGTCTCAGCTCGCAACCTGGCGCTGGCTGAAAAAAGAGGGTTGGACCTGGTAACACCCTGCAGCGCCTGTTATGTCATCCTGAATAGAACCAACTCAGCCTTTAGAGAATATCCTGCGCTAAGGGCGAAAGTAAATGAGGCCCTGGCGGCCGGTGACCTGGAGTATCACGGGACAGTCAATGTGCGGCACCTCCTCGATGTGTTCGCAAATGATATTGGCTGTGAAGAAATCGCATCCAGGGTCAAAGGCGATCTTGGTGGCCTGAAAGTAGCTCCCTACTACGGCTGCCAGGTGGTAAGGCCTAGCCCAGGCTTCGACCATCCGGAATCCCCCGAGTCGTTGGATCGCCTGATAAAAAGCCTAGGGGCCGAGGCCACGCCGTTTCCTCTGAAAACTCGCTGTTGCGGTGGTTCCCTAGTCATATCCGAGGAGAACGTTGCTTTAGAGCTAGCTCATAAGCTGCTGGATAGCGCTTCAAGCAACGGAGCTGAGTGTATTGCCACTGTCTGCCCGTTATGTCAGACAAATCTGGATGTCTACCAGAGCAGAATTAACAAAAAGTTCAAAACGAGCTTTAACCTCCCCGTTTTATTCTTCACTCAGCTTATGGGTATCGCCTTTGGAATTGACAGGCGCTCCTTGGGCTTCGAGAAGTGCATAGTCTCACCCAAGGAAGTGTTGGCCGGATATATTGAAAGATAACAAGGAGGAATAGAGTGGAGCGAAGAATAGGTGTCTATATTTGCCACTGCGGAAGTAACATTGCCGGCACGGTAGCTGTCGATCAGGTGGCTGAGTTTGCTGGCGGGCTAGATTCTGTGGTAGTAGCTCGTGACTATAAGTATATGTGCTCAGACCCCGGTCAGAACCTGATTAAGGATGATATAAAAGAGCTGGGACTCAACCGAGTAGTGGTGGCCTCATGTTCGCCGCGGATGCACGAGCCCACCTTCCGCCGCGCTTGTGAAGATGCTGGACTGAATGCGTACCTGTTCGAGATGGCAAATATTCGAGAGCACTGCTCCTGGGTAACAGAGGATAAGGGGGCAGCAACTGAGAAGGCGAAGGCTCTGGTCAGCGCTGCGGTTAGGCGCGCCTACTATCAGGAGCCTTTGGAAACAAGAGAGGTCCCAGTTAACTCCAACGTCTTGGTTCTCGGCGGGGGCATAGCTGGGATTCAGGCTGCTCTTGAGATCGCAGATTCGGAGCACCAAGTCTACCTGGTGGAAAGAGATTCTAGTATCGGAGGCCACATGGCCCAATTCGATAAGACCTTTCCTACCCTTGATTGCTCCGCCTGTATCCTGACCCCGAAGATGACCACTGTGGGCCAACATGAATATATTCAGCTCATGACCTATAGCGAGCTTGAAGAAGTCTCAGGCTATGTAGGTAACTTCCAGGTCAAAATCAGGATGAAAGCCAAGTATGTTGATGAGGAGAAGTGCACAGGCTGTGGCCGATGCGAAGAACTGTGCCCTATCAGCGTGCCAAGTGAATTTGACCAAGGCCTGGGGAAAAGAAAGGCCATATATATTCCCTTCCCCTACGCCGTGCCCAACAAGGCAGTCATTGATGCGCAAAACTGTAGTCACCTGAGAAGTCTAAAGGAAGGCAAGGATGTCTGTCGCCTGTGTGAGAAGGGCATTGAGAAGAAGGGAATACCAGGCTGTGAGGCTGGAGCCATTGACTTCACCCAAGAGGACAAAATAGTCGAGATAGAAGTTGGCAGCATTATTGTCGCCACTGGCTTTCAGCAGTTCGACCCCTCAGTAATCTATGAGTACGGCTATGGGCGGTATGACAACGTGCTGACTGGCCTCCAGTTTGAGAGGTTGTCTAATGCATCAGGCCCTACTAGTGGTGAGGTCTTGCTGACTGATGGACGGAAGCCCGATAGCATCGCCATTATCCACTGCGTGGGGAGTCGTGACCAGAGCTACCATGAGTATTGCTCACGAGTCTGTTGTATGTATTCTCTCAAGTACTCACACCTGATACGAGAGAAGATTCCAAGTGCTCAAATCTACCAGCTCTATATCGACCTTCGCTGCTTCGGCAAGGGATATGAGGAATTCTACAATCGGCTGCAAGAGGAGGGAGTAAACTTCGTACGGGGGCGTGCTGCCGAGATCACCGATTTGGCCGAGACATCGGAAGAAAAGGGCAAGCTTGTTGTGCTCTGTGAAGACACTTTGATTGGTAGGCAGCGGCGCATCCCGGTCGATATGGTAATCCTGAGTTGCGGCCTGGAACCAAAAACCGATGCAAGCGAGGTTGCCAGGACACTCAAAATATCCCAGAGTGCGGATGGATTCTTCCTGGAGAAACATCCCAAACTTGATCCGGTAGCGACTGCAACGGATGGCGTTTTTATTGTCGGTTGCTGCCAGGGCCCCAAAGATATCCCTGATACAGTCGCTCAGGCATCGGCAGCAGCGGCGCGAGCGCTGGCTATGATCAGCAAGGGCAGAGTGGAGGTGGAGGCTATAACGGCGGTTATTGCCCAGGGGCTGTGCTCCGGCTGCAAAATATGCAAAGACCTCTGCCCCTATGGTGCAATCTCCTTCGACGAAGAGAAGAAGGGCTGCTCTATTAACGAAGCATTCTGCATCGGCTGCGGCACCTGCGTCGCCGCCTGCCCGGCCGGAGCCATCGCGGGACGGCACTTCACCACCGAGCAGATCATGGCCCAGATCGAGGGGCTCTTCC
>JACNFS010000164.1 GCA_014384515.1 Dehalococcoidia bacterium
CTACGCTGATGAGGCTATGCTGGGAGCTATCAAGGAGGAACAATCTCTGGAGCAGGTAGCCAATGTAGCTTTCCTGCCCGGCATAGTTGGGCGGTCTATGGCTATGCCTGACATTCACTGGGGCTATGGTTTTCCTATAGGCGGGGTGGCCGCCACTCGAGTAAGCGACGGGGTAGTTTCTCCCGGTGGCGTCGGCTACGATATCAACTGCGGTGTAAGACTGCTACGTACGAACCTTAATGAAGATCAGGTAAAACCCAAAATCAAAGAGCTTATTAACAGCCTGTTCGCCAATGTTCCTTCAGGGCTCGGTTCCGAGGGGAAGATAAGAGTGGGCGACAAGGAGATGAACGAAGTACTGACCAATGGCGCCCACTGGGCGGTAAAACGAGGTTTCGGCTTACCCGAAGACCTGGAAGTCACTGAAGAGACAGGTCGAATGAAAGGAGCCGACCCAGAAAAAGTAAGCGCCAGAGCCAAGAAGAGAGGTGCTCCTCAATCAGGAACCCTGGGCTCTGGGAACCATTTCTTAGAGGTGCAGATAGTAAGAGAAATCTATGACCAAGCTTCGGCCAAAGCTATGGGCATCGACCAAATCGGGCAGGTACTGCTCCTAATCCATACCGGCTCCAGAGGCCTCGGACATCAAGTCTGCGACGACCACCTGAGGATAATGGAAGGGGCGGTGCGGAGATATGGCATCAGCCTGCCCGACCGGCAATTGGCTTGTGCTCCGATAGAGTCTGATGAGGGGAAGGATTATCTGGCAGCTATGGCTTGTGCCGCCAATTACGCCTGGGCTAATCGTCAGTGTATTACCCATTGGGCACGGGAATCGTTTGTCAAGGTCTTCGAAAAGAGCCTTGAGGAACTGGGCATGGAGCAAGTCTATGATGTGGCGCATAATATTGCCAAGATAGAAGAGCATAGCATAGACGGCAACATGGTTACACTCTGTATCCACCGCAAGGGCGCTACCAGAGCTTTTCCCGCCGGGCATAAGGACGTACCGCAACGCTACAAGGAAGTTGGACAGCCTGTCCTCATTCCCGGTGATATGGGACGCCGCTCCTATGTTGCCGTAGGCACAGAGAGAGCAATGGCGGAGACTTTTGGTTCTACCTGCCACGGCGCTGGCAGGGCGCAGAGCCGGGGAGCAGCCAAGCGTGCCATGAGAGGCGCTGACGTCGCCGCGGAGTTAGCGGCCAAGGGCATCACCGTAAAAACCGGCAGCATGGGTTCGCTGGCTGAAGAGGCGTCGCAAGCCTATAAGGATGTTGCTCAGGTAGTCGAAGTAACCCATCAGGCTGGCATTTCCCAAAAAGTAGCTATGGCAGTTCCCATGGGAGTCGTCAAGGGATAGCGACCTAGAATGACACAACCTCCAATCAAGCTCCCTTCCCCAAGTCTCAAGGGAAAGACAACAGTAGAAGAGGCTATCTCAAAGCGAAGGTCGGTTAGAAGATTTAGAGCTCAGCCATTGTCTTTACTGCAGATTTCTCAAATACTGTGGTCAGCCCAAGGCATCACCAGCACTAGTGGACTCAGAGCAGTCCCCAGCGCCGGGGCTACTTACCCTTTAGAGGTTTTTGTCCTTGTCGGTGAACAGACAGTGGAAAGCTTGAAAGCCGGCATATATCACTATGAAGTAGACAGTCACTCTCTAAGCCTGCACCTGAAGGGTGACTTAAGACAAGAACTGGCTGAGGCCGCTTTAGGCCAAGGTTTTGTCGCCAGTTGTCCGGTCGATGTAGTTGTGTGCGCTCTTTTCCCCAGAACTGCCTATAGATACGGCAGGCGCGGTGAGAGGTACGTCCACGTGGAAGTCGGGCATGTCGGCCAAAACGTCTCCCTCCAGGCCATGGCTCTGGGCCTGGCTACAGTAATGGTCGGGGCCTTCGACGATGAAGACGTCAGGAAGGTGTTAAAAGCCGACGAGCAGTTCAAGCCTTTATACATAATTCCTGTGGGCAAGCCGGTGTAATTATCAACTTAGTTGCCTCTGTCTGCCAGACATAGTAAAATTGGGCAACTACTAAGGAGGTTAGAGAATGGGACAAACCAGAGAAGCTGTCATAGTAGACTATCAGCGGTCGGCATTTTCACGGTCGAGACCAAGAGACCCGGAGAGAGACGTGTTCAACGGCCTTCGAATGGATGAGGTTGCCGCAATGTTGATTAAGGAACTCATCAAGAGAACCAAGATCAAGCCAGAGGACATCAATGAGGTGATAGCTGGCACTGCCCAACCGTGGGATGAGCAGTTTATGTATGGGGGGAGAAACATCGTATTCCTGGCAGAGCTGCCATTCAGTGTAGCAGCTCAACATATCGACCGGCAGTGTGCATCTTCAATGTCAACCATACACGTCGGCGCTATGGGAATAATGCTCGGATACCAAGACGTTGTTATCTCGTGTGGAATTGAGCATATGACGCACGTCCCGATGCCTGGCCCCGGTATTGACCTGAGTAAGATGCCATCAAAACCACACCAGGCGCTGTTTTCGGATCCTCGCTACAAGAAATATGACTATATGACGACCATGAACATGGGCCTGACAGCAGAGAAGCTGTTTGAGCACACCGATTTCACCAGAGAAGACATGGATAAATGGGCTCTCGGAAGCCATCAAAAGGCGGCCAAGGCACTTGAAGAGGGGTTCTTCAAGGGTGAAATAATGCCCATTGAAGTAACGCTTCCGGATGGCTCAAAGAAAGTCATTGACACAGATCAGAGTATTAGGGGGGATACAACTCTCGAAGGCCTGGCCGGGCTGAAGCCGGCATTTAAGCCCGATGGGCAGATAACCGCCGGAAACTCTTCACCTCTGAATGCTGCTGCCACCGCTATGATGCTAATGTCAAAGGAAAAGGCAAAGGAATGCGGGCTGAAACCCTTGGCTACGATTGTGTCCATGGGATGGGCTGGCGTAGACCCGACTATGATGGGACTGGGACCGGTGCCCGCCAGCAGACATGCCTTGAAGAATGCTGGCATGGAGGTGAAGGACATCGACTTCTGGGAGATAAACGAGGCATTTTGTATTGTAGCGCTCAACGCAATAAAAGAGCTGGGTATTGATCCCGAGAAAGTGAATGCAAAAGGTGGGGCAACTGCAATCGGCCATCCACTTGGCGCCACCGGAACCAGACTCGTTGGGACGCTAGCCAGGATACTGAACATGGAAGGCGGAACTTATGGCCTGGCAACTCCATGTATCGGAGGCGGACAAGGGGCAGCCACAATTATCAAGGGAGAGAATTAGCAAAAGGGAGGAAGCCTAGATTCCCAATCTACAAAACAGCTAGACACCCTCTGAATCATATTCAGGCAACGCAATGCAAAGAGTCCCCTATCAATTTGCGTTGCCTGTTTTATTGCGCCTAATTGTCCGGTATGCCATGCCGGCTGACACACCCAACCAGCTAGCTCACTTACTGAAACAGGTTTTTCTCAATATCCTTCAGCTTGTCCATCCCCTTTATTTCGTGAGGGAACATGGGGATCTCAACCAGTTTCAGTTTCGGGTAACGGTCATGCAGAATCTCGATATATTCACTCTGTTGTCTGGCTTTGGTGACAAGAAATTCCGAACTTGTGTCCTTTATCACATTATTTATTACCAGTCGCTCTATTTCGAGCTGATGTTTATCAAACTCTTCGAAGATATCATCAAGCTGCTCGACAGCCAGGGCCTCAGGTATGGTAACAATCACGAACTCCACCGCATCTCTGAGAAAATCAATGTCTCTGGCAGACAGTTCCTCCCAGCCCCTTATTATGTCCAGCACCGATTTCTTACTCTCTCCCCCTAACTTCAGCTTTGAGTAAATACGGGGAGCCGTCTTCAGGTGCTTCCCCAGCATAGCCGGCATTCTCAGCAGACCCAGCGTCTGCCCCAAAGGAGCTGTGTCCCAGACCACCCTCTCGTACTCATTTCTTCCAGCCACCTCCCTGATGTAGTCAACCATGAATTCGTCCCTCATGCCTGGCAATATGGAAATGATAAAATCAACAAACTCCTCATACTCGATGGCTACAAAGGAAGAAAAGACTTCATACACCTCGCGGCCAAATTTGCCATCCCACATCTCCTTCACCTTGGCCAGTCCAATTTCATCGAAGTACAGATTACTTGAAATCATCGCTGGCTTTCCCTGACGCGATGCCTCAAAGATGTGGCATAGAGATGGAGTCGGGTCAGTTGATATGGCCAAAGTTTGCTCTCCAAGAGAGGCATA